>CAZCPH010000143.1:0-4381 GCA_964500105.1 uncultured Mariniphaga sp.
ACGTGATTTCCCATTCGTTGTGGCACTCTTCGCCGTTGATGGTAACCATGGGATACAATGCCGCATTGCTGTTAAATCCCAGTTTTTGCGCATTTTCAATGGCTTTTTGCAGGTGTTTGTGGCGGTACATCAGCAAGTTGCGCGAAACTTCTACAGGTGCTGTGCTTAAATAAAACGGGAGGCAGTAAGCTTCAGTATCCCAATAAGTTACTCCGCCATACTTTTCGCCGGTAAATCCTTTTGGCCCGATGTTCAACCGTTCGTCTTCGCCGGTGTAGGTTTGGTTCAACTGAAAAATATTGAACCGGATGCCCTGTTGTGCAGCCAAATCGTCTTCTATTTTGATGTCGCTGGTTTCCCATTTCTCCAGCCACTTGTTTTTGTGTTTTTCGAACAGGGTATCGAAGCCGGCTTCTTGCGCCCGGGCAATAGCGGCTTTGGCTTTTTTCAGCAAACTGGTTTTTTTGTAGTTCATCGACGAAACCGTTGCAGCCAGTTTTTCGATAATAACTTCATCGCCTTTTTTAACTTCGATTTTTTGTACAGCTTCCACATATTTTTCCCGTTCAATGTTGGCAATTTCAGCAGAAACCGGCTTATTATTTTTCAAAACCTGAAACCACATACCGGTTGTTACCTGAAACTTTGTTTTCAACGTTTCGAGAGTCAGGTATCCTTCATTTTTGCTTATTTCCTTCTGAATTTCCACCCAGAACTTTTCATCGTAGTTGGCATCCTCGTTTTTCACGTCGCCGTCGAGGTAAGGCGAAACGGTAATTTTCCCTGAAAAATTGAGGGCTTTAACGGTATAGCGGATTGCGCCAAGTTCTGTATCATCGATGCTGACATAACGCTTTGCCGAAACTGCAACCCGGTTTCCGTTTGGCAGTTCTGCCTCAAAACTGCGCGAAAGCAGTCCGTGCTGCATATCCAGTTCCCGGCGAAAAGCAAGGATTTTTGCATTAGCCAAATCCAGCTCCTGGCCGTTTACTGAAATGTTGATGCCAATCCAGTTGGTGGAGTTAATTATTTTGGCAAAGTATTCCGGATAGCCGTTTTTCCACCAGCCCACGCGGGTTTTGTCGGGATAATAAATACCGGCAATGTATGCACCCTGCAGGGAGTCGCCCGAGTATATTTCCTCGAAATTGGCCCGCTGGCCCATTCGGCCGTTTCCAATACTGAAAATACTTTCAGAAATGCGGTTAAACTCCGGACGAAACCCCTCCTCTATAATTTTCCATTCGTTATGAATGATGTAATCCTTCATTTCTAATTTTTTGAATTTTTCAAAAACAGCTACTTTTCACCAGCTGCCACATCTTTTACAAACAGCACCGAAATGGCGGCCAGCAGCAGCGAACCTCCACCAAAAACCAGCGCCAGAATGGCTTTCCCGCCAAAAACAGTCTGTACCAGAAAACCGAGAATGGTAGCGGCCAGAATCTGTGGAATCACAATAAAAAAGTTGAAAATGCCCATATAAATACCCATCTTATGTGATGGCAGCGAACCGGTGAGAATGGCGTATGGCATAGATAAAATACTGGCCCAGGCAATTCCGATTCCAATCATGGGCAAAATGAGCATATTCGGACTTCCAATGAGGTAAACCGAAGCCATTCCGATTGCTCCAAGTGTTAAACAAATGGCATGGGTCATTCTTCTGCTGGTGTATTTGGCAAGTACGGGAAGCGCAAAAGCCACCAAAGCAGCCACGCCGTTGTATATGGCAAACAAAACATTTACCCAGTCGGCACCGGTGTTGTACTCCAGCGAAGTAGTATCGGTAGTTAGGTAAATGTGACTGGTTACACCTGCCGTGGTGTAAATCCACAAAGCAAACAAACCCATCCACGAAAAAAATTGAACAACAGCCAGTTGCTTCATGGTAGCGGGCATACGAATGAGGTCTGAAAAAATTTCTACCAGTGCATTTTTCTCCCGGTTTTTCGATTTCAGAAAATAAACCAAAAGCATTAGAAAAAAGAATGCTATGAGCAGACCACCCAAAATGTAGAGTTCATTTTTCAAACCAAACCAACGGGTTAAAACAACCACAACCAATCCAACAATACCAAATATGCTGCCCAGCGATGTAAATTTCTGCCGGGGAACGGGATCTTCCCTGTAATCCCGGGCCACTTTACTGGTTTCCCTTTCGGTTTTTTCATATTCGCGCATTTTTTCGGGCGGATATTCCTTTGTGGAAATCATTGTCCAAAGAATAGCGGAAAAAAATGCAATGGCGCCAATATAAAACGACCACCTTACCGAGGGAGGAATTACTCCTTCGGGTGCTGTGTTCGGAATATTCAGCCAGTTGGTCATTATGTAAGGCAGCATGGAGCCCACCACGGCGCCGGTACCGATGAAAAAACTTTGCATGGCAAAACCGCGGGTACGCTGTTCGTTGGGCAGCATGTCGCCCACAAAGGCACGGAACGGTTCCATGGAAATATTAATGGAGGCATCCATAATCCAGAGCATACCGGCAGCTACCCACAATGCCGGTGAGTTGGGCATCATAATGAGGGCCAGCGACGCAAAGATTGCCCCGAACAGAAAATAGGGACGGCGGCGCCCCAGCCGGTTCCAGGTTTTATCGCTCATGTGCCCGATAATGGGCTGAACTACCAATCCGGTAACCGGTGCGGCAATCCATAAAATGGGAATGTTTTCCACTTCGGCGCCCAGTGTCTCAAAAATGCGGCTTACATTGGCATTTTGCAGGGCAAACCCAAACTGGATGCCCAGAAAACCGAAACTCATGTTCCAGATTTGCCAAAAGCTAAGAGCAGGTTTCTTACTCATAACAACAATTTTATGTTATAACTGGCTACAATGAAATAATGCAGCAAACGGATGTTTGCCTGCTCAGCTGTTGTGAAGTAACTTATGATGTTTTGCCGGAACAAATATAAGACATAAAAAATGGATTCTCCAAATTTATTTTTGCGCTAACCCGCTGAAAATGGGAACATTTTGGGCTGGAAAGCTTGTTTCAAACGTTTGCGGAAATTTTTTTGGAGATTTGATTTTATGTTGAAAAAAGGTTTCCTGAAAACCAACTAACTTCTTTTGATTGTCACCCTGAACTTGTTTCAGGGTCCTGTTTAATTAAAGATTCTGAAAAAAGTTCAGAATGACCTGCGAAATGATGTTTTGGACAACCTCCTCCTGTTTAATTTGAAACCTGGCTTGATCCCCGCACAATCAAATTGGCATTTAACACTTTGGTTTCGCAGGGGTAATCTTCTTTTGACAAAATCCTTTTCAGAAGCATACGGGTGGCAACGGTTCCCATTTCGTAGCCGTGCTGATCGACCGAAGTAAGCGTAGGGTCGGTAATTCCTGAAAACCGCCCGTCGGAAAAACCGACAACGGCCACTTCATGCGGGATTTTGATTCCCCGCTTTTGCAGGGTTTGCATTGCGCCGATGGCGGTGAGGTCGTTTACGGCAAAAATGCCGTCTATTTCAGTTCCGGTTTCTATAATTTTTAATACTGCCAGCCGGGCTTTTTCAAAATTGTCGGCGTCATAAACCAGGGCTTCGCCCAAATAGATTCCGGCGTCTTCCATAGCTTTTTTGTAACCTTCCTTGCGTTGCTGGCCAATAAGCAGGTTTTGCGGTCCGGCAAAGTGGGCAATGCGTTTTTTGCCTGATTCCACAAGATGCCGCGTGGCACGGTAAGCTGCATCAAAATCGTCGATAATTATCTGGTCGGCTTCGAAACCGGGAACAATCCGGTCGTAAAAAACCAGCGGGACTTCATTTTCGCGAATTTTTTCCAGGTGGCTGAAATCTGTTGTGGCTTTTGAAATTGAAACCAGGATTCCGTCAACCTGACTGGCCAGCAGGGTTTTTACGTTGGCTTTTTCGCGATCGGCCATTTCGTTCGACTGGCAGATAATGACGTTAAATCCCGCTTCGTAAGCCACATCTTCAATACCGCTTATAACCGACGAAAAAAAGTAATGCACAATTTCTGGAATAATCACACCAATGGTGTTGCTGCGTTGTTGTTTGAGGCTGAGTGCAACGGCGTTGGGCTGGTAGTTCAGTTTTTCGGCCAGTTCGTTCACCGCGCGTTTGGTTTCCATGCTAATGTCGGGGTGGTCTTTCAACGCTCTCGAAACCGTTGACGGAGAAACTTTTAGCTCCCGGGCAATGTCTTTTATGGTGGCAAAACCTTTTTTCATTCAGCTGTTAACAGTTGATTTTTCGGTTTTAAATCTACCAAAATGAATTGATATTTTTAAATTTCTATTGATTTTTTGAGTTGTTGATAGAATGATTGTATATTATCTTCTAAAGAATTCCCAACATTCTTTTACAAAAAGGAATCATATAGCATTCCCAGAAAAATAAAATTTTCT
>CAZCPH010000143.1:4391-4974 GCA_964500105.1 uncultured Mariniphaga sp.
TTTTTAAATTTCTATTGATTTTTCAACTTTTGACAGTAGAGATGGTCTCCAAAATCTTAATTATTACCTGGTATTTTATAGTGTAAAATAAATGGGAAATCGGTCTGAAAGACAATTAACGTTGTATAATGATGTACTGTTTGTATTGTAGTTTAAAATACTGGGATTTAGCCTGGTTTTATGAAAGGTCAAATAGAAACAAACGATACTTATTGTATGCAACTTTCTGATACAGATCTATTTGTATTTGTATTTTATAAAAAATGATCTCATATTTGCTGAAACAAAATTCTATGAATTTAACATTTGAAAGAGCAAAAAATACAACCATCGAATGGCTTACACCACCTGAATTGGTTAAAATGCTGGGCGAATTTGATTTAGATCCGTGTGCCGGTATAAATACAAACATAGCAATAGAAAATTGGTGTGATGATCGTAATGAAGATGGGCTGGCGATGGATTGGAAAAATAAATTTATTTGGTGTAATCCACCATATAGTCGCAAATCTCTTTGGATCAGTAAAATGATTGAACATGGGAATGGGATAATGCTTTTGCCAGAGCGCGGTTCGTCGCCCTG
>CAZCPH010000143.1:4984-5502 GCA_964500105.1 uncultured Mariniphaga sp.
ATCCACCCTATGGAAAAGGTATGGAGATATGGATTGAAAAACTAAAAAAACATGGAAACGGAATTGCTTTAATTTTTGCAAGAACCGAAACCAAATGTTTCTTTAATCATATATGGGATGATGCAGACGCTGTGCTTTTCGTAAAAGGGAGAATCAAATTTTATAATTTAAAAGGAGAACAAAAAGGAACGCCTGGTGCTCCAAGCATTCTTATTGCTTATGGAAAGGCAAATGCCGATATGCTCGAAAAATCTGGTATTGAAGGAAAGTTTATCCGATTAAAGTAATTGATATATAATGAAATCCGACACATTAAATTCTGCGTCAATAATCCATGTGTTTTCTTTCAGCAATTTAACGATGGCTTCATTTTCGTTTTTTACATTTTCCACGATGCCCAAAACCTGTAAATTTTCAACTTCCACTTCTGCATTCGGAGCCATGGTGTGTCCCTCAGCTGTAATAATGATATATTTTTTCATCTCAGATTTTTTTATATTGCCCCCGGCCTATAAACT
>CAZCPH010000143.1:5512-8014 GCA_964500105.1 uncultured Mariniphaga sp.
CTCAATTATTCCCTTGTCTCTTAAAATTTGCAGTTGTTGCCTGATTTTATCTTTGATAAAATTATTATTAGGATACTTAAGTTTCAGTTCCTTTTCAAATTTATACATTTCATCCAAAGAAAATTTCTCCTTTTTAATGGTATCAACACATTTTAAAATATCCAAAATCCAACCTTTTGTTTCTTTGCTTTTTCCTCTTAAGAACAAAGTTTTTTTAAACGATGCTGTTACCGAATCCCGGGTTATTATTTGTCTGTTCTTTACAAGGTAAACCTTTCCGTTTTCAGCTATTTTTGAAATGTCGATATTGCATCCCACCCATCCCGCACGTCTGGCTGTTTTTGCCAACGGAGGTCTTTCAATGATAATTTCTTCAGTAATAAATTGCTTCGGGATGATTAAAAAATTCTCTACTGACCATTGTTTTGAATAGGTAAGAAAAAAGAAGTTGGGATTATTTTCTGAAGATATACGTTCAATCATAGTCTTAAAAGCACCATCTGTAATTGTATTTAAAAGTTTACCACCTTTGCTTTTTAATTCAAACTCTTCACTGCATTTTTTGCAGTAAAAATCAGCAACTGGCCTGTTGTTTTCAAATTCCTTCAACGAAATATCTCCGCAACCCGGACAATATGAATTATTTAAAACCCAGTCTTCGGTCAATAGTCTGGCAATTTGGGATTTACTTTTGTATCCTTCAGCAAGACTTGTATTAAAGGATAAATTCATCTGTATTGTGTTTTTTGTAATGTCATCCAAAGTTATCAAAATATTCCGGCTACATTTTCAACGGTTATTTTTTCCCTACCACACCCTACCTGTTGTATAACATATCTGACGCAAACGAAACCGCAAACGTTTGCGGTTTCCGGCATGTTAAAAAACGGTAAATATCCTTAACAATTTATATACATTCGTCCCCGGATTTTTGCTTTGCTCAGGCAAAAACTGAAAGTAACATGTTGATTTATTGCCAAATTAAAAATTAACTGCGTGTTAATTAAACCAAGTAAGTATTATTAATTAATAACATTAAAAATGAGTATTATACGTAAAAACCTAAAGTTTTTTCTGTTTTTGGTTGCGTTGTTTACCGTTGTTTCGGTATCGGCCCAGCAAAAAACGGTAACGGGTAATGTTACCGACGCCAACAGCGGAGAGCCATTACCCGGAGTAACCATTGCGGTGAAAGGAACAACCAGGGGTACCATTACCAATTTCGATGGACAGTTTTCCATTGATGTGGAAGAAGGAGAAAACCTTGCCTTTTCTTTTATCGGATACAATCCGCAGGAGTTTGTTATCGGAAGCGCGAATGTTCTGAATGTTCAGCTTACGCAGTCGATTATCGGCCTCGAAGAGGTTGTGGTAATTGGTTACGGCCAGGTGAAAAAGGAAGATGCCACCGGTTCGGTAGAGGCCATTAGTGCCGATGATTTTAACCCGGGCGCCATTACCTCGCCACAGGAGCTGGTAACCGGTAAAATTGCCGGTGTAAATATTACTTCAGGCGGTGGTTCACCAGGCGAAGGTGCTACAATCCGTATTCGCGGTGGTTCATCGCTTTCGGCCAGCAACGACCCGTTGTTTGTAATCGACGGCGTTCCGGTTGATAACGACGGAATTACCGGGATGAAAAACCCGTTGAGCACCATTCATCCCAGCGATATTGAAACTTTTACCGTTTTAAAAGATGCTTCGGCCACAGCCATTTATGGTTCGCGGGCATCCAACGGGGTAATTATTATTACCACCAAACGCGGAAGAAAAGGAACTCCGCTTGGTGTTACTTACAATCAGTTTTTCTCGCTGGGAACACATGCCAGCAAAATTTATCCGCTTTCTACCAGCGAGTTCAAATCGATTATGAACGAACGCTACGCCAGTAATCCCAATGCACTCAGGCTTATGGGCAATTCAGATACCGACTGGCAAAACGAAATTTACCGGCCTGCTTTCGGACACGACCATAACCTGAGCCTTACCGGAAATATCAGCGAAATGCCGTTCAGGGCATCGGTTGGGTATTCGAACCAGGAAGGTATTCTGAGAACCGACGGGATGAACCGCGTAACTGGTTCTCTGGGTTTCAGTCCTTCATTTTTTGATGACCACCTTCGCATAAACCTGAATGTAAAAGGAATGTTGATTAACAACCAGTTTGGAAACCGCGGCGCCATAGGTTCGGCCTTCAGTTTCGATCCTACTCAGCCTGTTTATAACGGAAGTCCTTACGGCGGATTTTTCACCTGGGTACAACAAAACGGCGACCCGATTCCCATTGCCAATATGAACCCTGTTGCCCAACTTCAGCTGCAGGACGACCAGTCAACGGTTAAAAGAAGCATTGGAAATGCCGAATTAGACTACCGGTTCCATTTTCTGCCCGATTTAAGGGCAAACCTGAACCTGGGTTACGATATTTCGGGCAGTGAAGGTTACACCAGGGTTCCGGAATATGCACCGTGGGCCTACGATAAGCTTAAAGGCGGCGGTACC
>CAZCPH010000144.1:0-7948 GCA_964500105.1 uncultured Mariniphaga sp.
AGCAGTGATTCGCAACGCGCCTGAATGCCGCGGATTTATGGGTTTGCCATTTACCATGTATTATAAAGATGGAAAAGTGGCGCACGCTACCAGCAGTATCCAGAACATGCAACAGATTACTTCCATTTTAGACGAACAGTTTGCAGAAAAAGTGTAACAATGGATGAAGTGTTTGATGTAATGATAATTGGCGCTGGGGCGGCCGGCTTAACCGCCGGAATTTACGCCTCGCGCGCCAAACTTTCAACAGTCATTTTAAACGAAGGCGCTGTGGGCGGGCAAATGGTGCTCACCGAAGAAATCGCCAATTACCCTGGTGTGCCTGCAACAAAAGGTTATATTTTGGCCAACACCATGAAACAGCAGGCCAAAAGTTTTGGGTGCAAAATAAAATCGAATGTAAAAATTGCCAGGTACCAACTTGAAGGTGAGGTAAAAACCGTTGTGCTGGAAGATGGAAGAAGCTTTCAGTCCAGAAGCGTAATTCTGACACCCGGTGGCAGGCCACGTTCGTTGAATTTACCGGGCGAAGAGCTGTTTAAAGGAAAAGGAATTTCATACTGCGCAACCTGCGACGGTGACTTTTTCACCGGAAAAGAAGTGGTTGTGGTTGGCGGTGGAAACTCGGCGCTTGAAGAAGCTGTGGCGTTGACTCAGTACGCCACCAAAGTAACCATTGTACACCAGTTCGATCATTTTCAGGCATTTAAGCATGCAGTGGAAGAAGCGCAAAAGAACCCGAAAATTGAGTTTGTGATGGAATCGGAATTGCGCGGATTCTATGGAAACGGAGTGTTGCAGAAAGTGGAAGTTGAACATCTTCCTACCGGAAACAGAAGTGAGTTGAAAACCGACGGAACATTCATTTTTGTGGGTTATCAGCCCAATACCGAAAGCATAAAAGGTTTGGTGCAACTGAACGAACGAAGTGAAATTATAGTTGATTCAGATATGAAAACCAGCATTGACGGCGTTTTTGCCGCCGGCGACTGCATCAACAAAAAATACCGGCAGGTTACTACTGCGGTTGCTGAAGGAACTATCGCGGCATTAAGTGCTGCCAAGTACCTTTCAGAGACTCAGTTAAAACAGGAAGAAGTGCTGGAAAGAGAAGCATAAAAAAACAATATGGCAAAAGAACAGGTAAAAGTAAAATGGCTCGAAAAGATGGCTTTTTCAGCCGAAGTGAACGGGCATGAAATCATTTTGGATGCCGCCGAAAAAGTGGGCGGTGAAAACCGGGGTCCGCGTCCCAAACCGCTTATGTTGACCGCCTTAGCGGGTTGTACGGGCATGGACGTGATTTCCATTCTGAAAAAAATGCGCGTGGAACCAGATGATTTTAATGTTTACGTTGAGGGTGACCTGACCGAAGAACATCCCAAACAGTTTACCCAAATGCACGTGATTTACGAATTTACAGGAAAAAACCTCCCGGAGGAAAAACTCCAAAAAGCAGTGAACCTTTCAGAAGAACGTTATTGCGGTGTGAGCGCCATGTACCGCAAAGCCATTGGCCTCACCAGCGAAATTAAAATTATTGAAAGTTAAACAGTATGTCAACAACCTTAATTGTTATTCTCGCATTTCTGGCCGCACTTGTTGGTTTAATTACATTCAATTATTACCGGATGAAAAACATGAAACCGGTGGCCGACAGCGAACGGATTAAAGTATTGGGTAACAAAAACTTCAAGCCTGTCATCCGCCGGGGAATTACCCTGGTGGATTTCTGGGCGCCGTGGTGCGGACCGTGCAAAATGGTGGCACCCGTTTTAAACGATCTGGCCGAAACCGAAGACCGCGTTACCGTGGCCAAAGTGAATGTGGACCAGCAACAGCAACTGGCTCAAAAATACAAAGTGCGAAACATACCTACACTCATAATGTTTCGCGATGGCCGCGAGGTGCGTCGTTATGTGGGTGTAAAAACCAAAAAGTTTCTGGAGAAAGAAATAGCAGCGGAATTAGGATAGATTTTATTTTGGTCTGAATTGATTCCAATATTTTGCCGGGGTAACAATTTTTGTTCTTCTGATTTTGTCTATTTTAAAATCATTGGTGTTTCCGGTAAGTAAAAAATCTGCTTTAGATTCGAGAGCAAGTTCAAGAAACTTGTTGTCACTATCATCTTTTATTAAATGTACTTTGTAATGTGGTGAAAAGTTGGTTGCAATCTCATTTATATAACTAATAACCATCTCAGCATTAACTAAAAACATTTTGTTAGCGCTGAATTTAGGCCTTTTAATTACATCAAAATATTCTTTAGTAACTTCGTCTGAAGTGCATACCTGAACTCTTTTTTCTAGTACAAGGTTGTTAATTATTAATCCGGGAATTCCATTGGAAGAAATTAAAGCTGAAATAATTACATTTGTGTCAAGGATTATTTTTTGCATTTTTGTTCCTGACGTAGGTTATTTCCTCGTTAATGTCTTCCAGTGTCATTTCAGATAAGCCAACTTCCTCTGCAATTTTTTGACTATTGTAAAGTGCCTCACGCATTGTTTTCTTTTTTATCTTTTCTTTAAGTTCCAAGAAAGATATGTTTTCCGAATTTAATTCATAATCCAGAAACTCAAATTCTGAGATTTGAACATTCAATGTTTTCATTTTCAATTCTCTTTTCGACAAATATAACAATTGAAACTTGAAAATTATTATATCTGATTTAAATTTAAGAGTAATCATCCTCAAAGGAAAGGAATTGTATTTTTGTCTCCAAATTGCAAAAAATGAAACTCTACGACTTTTCGCACTTATTGAATAATGAAACCCCCGTTTTTCCCGGAATGAAAAAACCGGTATTTAAACCGGCAGCAACGCTTGAAAAAGACGGTTACCGCGAAACCCGTTTTGAAATGGATTCACATACCGGTACGCACATCGATGCACCGGCTCATATGCTTGAAAACGGGAAAACGCTCGACCAGCTCTCGGTGAACCAGTTTGCAGGAAAGGCTTTGATTATTTCCGTGCCGAAAAATACAAAACGTATTGAAAAAGATTTTTTGGTTCAGTTTGAAGCAAAATTAAATGAGGCTGAATTTGTGCTGTTCAAAACCGGATGGAGCAAACATTGGGGAACACCGCGTTATTTCGAAGATTTTCCAACACTTTCGGAAGAGGCCGTTAAATGGCTGCTCACTTTTTCACTAAAAGGAATCGGATTCGATGCGATTTCTGCCGACCCCATGGACAGCACCAATTATCCCAATCATTTCAGTATTTTGGGCAAAGGACTTGTCATCATCGAAAATCTCAGATTTCCGGATGGATTAACCGAAACTGAAGGTAATTTTTTCTGTTTTCCGCTTTTTTACGAAAATGCCGATGGTTCACCTGTTCGGGCAGTTTTTGAAATATAATATTGCTGTTCCTTAAACAGTTATCTCACCAACAAGATAAGTTACTGCCTTTCCCCCAATTTCAACTCTTTTTCCCAAATGTTTGCAATGGAGAATTCCACCCCGTTTTGAAATTTGTCTGGCTACCAGTTCTTCCTTTCCCAAGCTTTTTGCCCAATAGGGAACAAGCATGGTGTGTGCTGAACCGGTTACCGGATCTTCGTCAATTCCTTCGCTCGGTGCAAAAAACCGCGATACAAAATCGTATTCAATTGATGGGGCAGTGGCTATTATTCCCCGCATTTCAAGCGTTTTCAGAAAATTGAAATCAGGTTTCAGGTTTTCAATTTCTTTTTGGCTTTCAAAAACATACATCAAATCTTCGCGGCCTATAAAACCTTTTTGAGGTAAAATCCCAAAGGCTTGTTCTATATTTTCAGGAAGTTTAACTTCAATCACTTCAGAAGTCGGAAAGTCGAGTACAATCTGTTCATTTTTTCTTTTTACGTTCAGAATTCCGCTTTTCGATTGAAAAAGAATTTCTTTCCCCTGATAATTCAGATGTTGAAAAAGAACATGTGCCGTTGCAAGTGTGGCATGTCCGCACAAATTTACCTCTGTTGTGGGCGTAAACCACCGGATGTGAAAACCGTTTTCTGCCGGAACAAAAAATGCGGTTTCCGAGAGATTGTTTTCCATGGCAATGTTTTGCATTGTTTCGTCGAATAACCAGTTTTTCAATGGAACCACCGCCGCCGGATTTCCTGTAAATACATTTTCTGCAAAAGCATCAACCTGGTATATGTTAAGTTTCATAATCAAAAAGCTTTATCGTTTTTTACTCTACTGCCGTGTCAACATTCAAATGCAGATCTTATTCCACATGTACTTCAGCAGTTTTTTCCGGTTTTTCATCTTTCCCAAACCGCCTGATTTTAATATTCAAATAGGCAAAAAGTATGGTCATTAACGGACTGATGATGTTAAAAAACGCATAAGGTGCGTAGGCAAACGTATCTACTCCCAAAACCCGCGACTGTGTTGCACCACAGGTATTCCATGGAATCAGAACCGAAGTCATGGTTCCGCTGTCTTCAAGTGTTCGGCTCAGAACTTCCGGTTTCAAACCCTTTTCTTCGTAAGTTTTTCGGAACATCCGGCCAGGAACAACAATGGAAATGTACTGGTCAGATGCTGTGGTGTTGAAAAAGATACACGTTCCAACGGTGGAAGCCACCAGACTACCTGTACTTTTAGCATAACGAACAATGGGTTGTGTAATCCGGCGCAGCAATCCGGCCGATTCCATCACTCCGCCAAAAACCATGGCCGAAAGTATAAGCCAGACAGTGTCCAGCATTCCCCGCATCCCCGATGTGCTAAGCAACTCGTTTACACTTGCATCGGATGTGGTTAACGAAACGTCGCCAAACATCGCCTGCATAACGCAGATATAACTGGCCTGCAGGTAATTTTCTGCATTTCCGGCAACGTCAGCAATAATGTGGGGCTGAAAAACGATGGCAAAGATTCCTCCCAGCAATGTACCAGCCAGCAATGACGGCAATGGCGGTACTTTCAGAATTATTATGGTGAGAAGAATAACCGGTACAAGAAACAGCAACGGATTGGTATTGAATGCACCATCGATAGCTGTTTTAACCGTCTGCACGTTGTTCAGTGCACCCGAATGATCGCCGCTGAACCCAATCACCAGAAAAATAATTAATGTAATGGTCAGTGAAGGTACAGTAGTGTAAAACATGTAGCGAATGTGGGTGAATAAATCGGTTCCGGCCATGGCAGGCGCCAGGTTAGTGGTGTCGCTAAGCGGTGAAACTTTATCCCCAAAATACGCACCGCTGATAATCGCACCGGCCACAACAGCTTCACTCATTCCCAGTGCTTTCCCAATACCCAGTAACGCTACTCCAATGGTTGCAATGGTTGACCACGAACTTCCGGTTGCCACACTTACAATGGCGCTTACTGCGACTGCAGTAAACAAAAACATTTTCGGATTGATGATGTCCAGCCCGTAATAAATCATGGCCGGCACAACACCGCTTATCATCCAGGTTCCGGCCAAAGAGCCAATCAGCAGTAAAATTAAAATGGAAGGCATGGCAGAGCCAATGGTGCTCACAATTTTTTCGCGGATTTTGTTCCAGGGCAATCCCAGCCAGATTGAAATAAGTCCGGCCAGTGCTGCCGCAAGCAGCAAAGCAATCTGGTTAGCACCGGCCAGGGTATCTTCAAACAGAAATACGTTGGAAGTAAGCAGGGCAATCAGTACCAAAATGGGCAAAAGGGCTGCAAACAGACTGGCTTGGCGCTTCATTTAAACTTATTTCTTCGGTTAAACCGGAAAACTAATACATTTTAAGGAAAAACAGGGGAGGAAACCGAAATTTTTCGTGCAATAAAACAACCAATTTAAAATAACGTTTCTCAAATAATTAAATGTTCCTATTTTCGTTTGGTTTTAATTGGGTCTGATATGAAATTACACTTTTTGAAATTACTTATATTACTTTTTACGCTGTTCAGTGTTGGTTTTCAGGGAACTGCCCAGCGAAGCAATGGCCTTACGGTGGAAGGGACGGTTTCTGTTGAGGAAGGTTCGGTTGACGGAGCCATTATACAAATGTTCCGCGACGGCCGCAGACTTGACAATTACGGGATTGGATCCAATGGAAATTATAGAGTGGAACTGAATTACGGTCATGAATGGATTCTGATATTCTCCCGTCCCGGAAATTTTCCCCAGAAAATAGTGGTAGATGCCAGTGTGCCCCGTGCAGTGCTCCAGTCCGATCCGCTTTTCCCGCCTTTTCCTGTAAATATTACCTTGTTTACAGAAATTCCCGGAATTGACCGCACCTTTTCAGAAAATACGGTGATGAAGATTTACTATAGCGAAAATGTGGACAATTTCATTTCCGACCTCTATTACAACAATGCCCAAATTAAACATCTGATTGATCAGGCCATTTTGCAATCGCAACAAATTGGCCAGGAAGCCGATTACCTGGCAGGACTTACAAAAGCAGAACTGGCTGAACTTCGTAATGAATACGATCAGCACATCAAAGAAGCTGAAAATGAGTATAAAAACGAAGAATTTTTGAAAGCGCTGGACGGTTATCAGGCTGCCAGTAAAATTTTTCCCAAAGAGCAGTATCCCAAAGACCGCATTGCCGAAATTAACGATTTGCTGGGCTTGCTTATGGTTGCCGAAGAAATGCAGCAGGCAAGGGCCGAACGACTGGCAGCTTTAATCAGTCAGGCTGATGCTTTGTTTGATGACAAAAAATATCCCGAAGCACGAAACGCCTACCACCGGGCTTTATCTGTCGATCCAAACAATGCCCATGCGCAACAGCGGGCCGAAGAAATCAATGAAATCATTCGTCAGCAACAGACTGACCAGGAGTATAGGAATTTTATCGTTCAGGGCGATAACGCGTTCAGGGAACTGTTGTACGTTGAAGCAAAAAATTCATTTCAAAAAGCACTGGAGCTAAAGCAAAACGAATCGTACCCGAAGCAGAAAATTGATGAAATTGATGGCATTCTCAGCCGTCTTTCACAGAATGCCGAACAACTTAAAAATTATAATGATGCTGTTTTTCAGGCTGAATTGAATTTTGAAAAACAGTTTTACGAACGGGCTATTTCATTTTACGAAAGTGCGTTAACACATAAACCGGGTGACGAAGTAGCAACCCGAAGAATTCAGGAAATTAAAGATTTAATGGGTGAGCTGGCTAACCGCAGCATGTACGATAAACTTATTAAATCGGCCGACCGGTCTTTCCAGCGGAAACAATACAACGAAGCACTGGCGGATTATGAACTTGCTGTGGAATTGTTGCCAAAGGAAGATTATCCTCAAAACCAGATAATACGCATCAATGAAATTTTTGCCGAAGCAGCCCGTTTGGCAGCAGAAGCCGAAGCTGCCGAACAGGCTCGTCTGGCCGCCATTCAGGCTGAACAGGACCGGCAGTATGCCCAGGCCGTTTCCCGTGGCGACAGCCTGTTCAACCTGAACGAATACGAACCTTCCAGAACAGCTTATCAATCAGCATTGCAGGTAAAACCTGAAGAAACGTATCCGCAGCAACGGATTGATGAAATTGGTCAGATTCTGGCTCAACTTTTATCGGCACAACAAACTTACGATGCAGCAATCGCACGCGCCGACCGTGATTTCGAAATTGAAGCATTCGACAATGCTAAAACTGCTTACACCGAAGCGCAACAGGCCAAACCGGAAGAAACTTACCCGGCAGAACAAATTGCCCGGATTGACAGCATTGTGGAAACCCGCGCAAGGCTTGCTGCAGAAGCCGAAGCCGAAGCAGCCCGTCTGGCTGCAGAGGCCGAAGCTGCCGAACAGGCTCGTCTGGCCGCCATTCAGGCCGAGCAGGACCGGCAGTATGCACAGGCCGTTTCCCGTGGCGACAGCCTGTTCAATCTGAACGAATATGAACCTTCGCGGACAGCTTACCAGTCTGCGTTACAGGTAAAACCTGATGAAACGTATCCGCAGCAACGGATTGATGAAATTGGTCAGATTCTGGCTCAACTTT
>CAZCPH010000145.1:0-3769 GCA_964500105.1 uncultured Mariniphaga sp.
AGATGCAGCCGGCCATCAATGTCATTCCGGATATCGCTAAACATAGTGAACTGGTGCTTGGAATTTTAGCACTAATGTTTGGAACACTTAACGTGGTTGGCGGATTTGCCGTTACCGACAGGATGCTTGAAATGTTTAAAAAGAAAAAAAAGTAGGAAATCATGGATAAAGTATTAACAACCGTAAGCGGTACCGAATTTACCGTTGGAGGAGCTTTACTGGAACTGAGTTACCTTATTGCTGCGCTTTTATTTGTATTTGGCCTGAAAATGCTCTCGCACCCCAAAACTGCACGAAACGGAAACCTTTGGGCATTTGGCGGTATGGCACTGGCCATGGTCACTACCATTTTACTGCACAAAAATTCTGATGGTGAGGGAATTTCTTTGACAAATATATGGATTATAATGGCGGGTATTGGAGTTGGTGCCGCAATCGGATGGTACGTTGCCCGTAACGTAAAAATGACAGCCATGCCGCAGCTGGTATCTTTTTACAACGCAACTGGTGGTGCAGCTTCAGCACTGGTAGCACTTTTGGAGTATCCGAATGCTGTTGCCGGTGATATTGGTTCAATTATCGTTACCGTATTGGGATTAATCATTGGTGCAGTTGCCTTCAGCGGAAGTATGATTGCATACGGAAAACTCGACGGCAAAGTGGGCGATATTATGAAACCTTTTATGACCTACCTGAATCTTGTTCTGATGGTTCTTACTCTGGGACTGGGTGCATTCATTGTTGTCTCCCCTAACCCACCAGCAGAAATGATTTGGGCTATTTATGCGCTGCTTGGCCTGTCGCTGGTTTACGGGGTAATGTTTGTTATGCCAATCGGCGGTGCCGACATGCCGGTGGTTATATCGCTTTTAAACTCATTTACAGGTATAGCTGCTGCCATGGCCGGTTTTATCTACAACAACCAGGCAATGATTCTTGGTGGTATTCTGGTAGGTGCTGCAGGTATGATTCTGACAATTTTAATGTGCAAAGCCATGAACCGTTCACTCATTAATGTGATTGTGGGAGCTTTTGGCGGCGGAGTATCTGCTGCATCAGGAGAACAGGGAACCATTAAGGAGATCACATTAAGCGATGCAGCGGTGTTGTTGAGCTACTCGCAAAAAATAGTAATTATTCCGGGGTACGGACTGGCTGTTGCCCAGGCACAACATATTGCCCAGGAGCTGGATGAACTGCTCGAAGGCAAAGGCGTTGATGTAAAATATGCCATCCATCCGGTGGCCGGTCGTATGCCGGGACATATGAACGTACTGCTTGCCGAAGCTGATGTTCCGTATGAAAAGCTGGTGGAAATGGATGACATCAATCCGGATATGCCCAACGTGGATGTGGCCATTGTTGTGGGTGCCAACGATGTGGTTAACCCTGCTGCATACAACGACCCGGGAAGTCCGATTTACGGCATGCCCATTATCGATGCCCATCTGGCCAAAAACATTATTATTATGAAACGCGGTATGGGTAAAGGTTATGCCGGTATAGAAAATGAATTATTTTTTAACGATAAAACACGCATGCTGTTTGGCGATGCAAAAAATTCAATTCAAAAACTGGTTACAGAAATTAAAACCATGTAACGTTTTTTAGGGATTGGTTTCAATATAAAATACACCTTTACAAAAGGTTAATAAGAGACCTCGTTTTTCGGGGTTTCTTTTTTTTTCCATTAAAACGTTTATTTTTGCGAAGCGATGCTTAAGAATAGTCTTGCTGAAAATACAGAAAACGCAACCATTATGCCCGAAAAAAAGAAGACCTTTTTTGCGTCAGCCGATCGGGCTGATGTAGATCAATTGGAAAAAGATGCCGGATTGTTTGCAGAGAATACTTTACTCGGCAAAATTTCAAATGCGGTTTCATCGATGCTGGTCATTTTAAATCAGCAAAGACAGATTGTATATGCAAACAAACTATTCCTGGAGTTTTTAGATCAAACCGACAGTCAGTCGGTTATTGGGAAAAGGCCCGGCGAAGCGGTGGACTGTATTCATGCTTATTCAACTGAAAGTGGCTGCGGAACCACTGAGTTTTGCCGTACCTGCGGAGCTGTTGGCGCAATTCTGGAATCGCAAATGGGACGAAAATCTGTTAAGGAATGTCGCATTGTTACCTGCTCGCAGGATGCACTCGATTTGCGCGTGACTGCCTCACCTTATGTCGATAAAAATGGAGATTATACAATTTTTGCCATTCAGGACATCAGCCACGAAAAACGCAGGGAAATTCTTGAACGGGTTTTCTTTCACGATGTACTAAACAGTGCAGGAGGCATTTCCGGACTTTCTTCCATCATTCACGAGATGGAAAACGCTGCCGATATGAAACGGATAGCAAAAACCATTTACCGGGCAGCCAGCAATATGGTTGATGAAATTCAGGCTCAGCGTCAGTTGGTTGCAGCAGAAAGAGGCGACCTTGAACCGGTTTTTTCTTTTACAACTGCCATAACAATGCTGCACGATGTTACTGACCTGTTTTCGAAACATGAAATTGTAAAAAACAAAGTACTTAGTTTTGATGAAAACCTGGCCGATGTCTCATTGTACACCGATCAGATAATTTTACGGCGAATTTTGGGAAATATGGTGAAAAATGCGCTGGAGGCTTCACCTCCCGAAGCAATTGTTTCACTTTCGTTCAGGGAAGAAAATGACAATATTGAGTTTTCTGTACATAACAGCACCTGGATTGAACGGGAGATTCAGCTGCAACTGTTTAAGCGATCGTTTTCAACCAAAGGCGCAGGAAGAGGTATTGGTACCTACAGCATGAAACTTTTGGGCGAAAAATATCTGAAAGGAAATGTTGGATTTCAGAGTTCTCCCGGGCACGGCACTACTTTTTTTATTAAATTGCCCAAAAAAGTGAATATTTAAACCAGATAAAATGAGGTACTTTATCGTATTTCTGATTGTTGCTTTGAGCGCAGGTTGCTCAAATTCAAACAATATGCCGGCAGACCAAAGCAAACCTGAATGGGCTGTAAAATTTGCCGATGCAGTAATAGACAGAAGCGACAGCCTGATTTATTACGACAGGGAAGTTCCCAAATACGAATATGATTATGCTTTCCTCGCTTCAGCAATTGACAAACTTGGGAAGTATGATGAAAAGTATTCCGGTTATGCGCGTGCATACATCGATTATTTTGTTCAGGACGATGGCTCTGTTTTGACCTATAAAAAATCGAATTACAACATCGACCGAGTGAGACCGGGATTGAATATGTTGTATTTGTACGAAAAAACCGGAGAAGAAAAATACAAAACAGCTGCTGAACTGGCCTCTCCTTTTCTGGCAAAATATGCGCAAATGTTTGATGAACCAAAGTGGTTCGACGAAGTCACCTTTCAGCTTCAGCTGGTTTACGAAAAAACGCTTGACGAAAAAACCGGACTGCTTTACCATGCCTGGGACGAAAACCGGCAGCAGCAATGGTGTAATCCTGAAACCGGGCAGTCGAAACATTTCTGGAGCCGTGCAACCGGCTGGTATATGATGGCATTGGTTGATGTACTCGATTACCTTCCGGAAAACCATCCTGAACGCTCTTCAGTAATTGAGAAGCTGAATGATTTAAGCGATGCCTTGCTGAAAGTTCAGGATGAAGAAACAAAGCTTTGGTACCAGGTACTCGATATGGGTGGTCGTGAAGGAAACTATGTGGAAGCTTCGGGATCGGCCATGTTTATTTATGCTTTTGCAAAAGGTGTGAAAAACGGTTACCTGCCTGAAAAATATCAAG
>CAZCPH010000145.1:3779-4445 GCA_964500105.1 uncultured Mariniphaga sp.
AACATGGCCTAAGTATAATTACTATAAGGCAGATGAAAAATATCAAGACATTGCGGAAAATGCTTTTGACGCTTTAATCGAAAATCTGGTAATTCAGGATGACGATGGCCATCCAACGCTCACCAATACCTGTGGTGCCTGCGGACTGGGAGGAAATCCTTACCGAATGGGTGATTACGAATACTATATTTCGGAAAAGCAGATTGATAACGACCAGAAAGGTGTTGCACCAGTGATTCTGGCGGCCATAGAGCTAAACAAATAATTCCGGTAATCATAAAGATGTAAACGAAACTGATGCAACGTTCTCTGATCATACTGTTCTTTTTTCCTTTGCTGCTTCATGCGCAAACAGAAACGAAAAGTTTTCCCGTTGACACTACGTTTACAGTCTGGAGCGCCTGGCAGAAAATTAAAAACGACTTTCCGGCCGCCGTTCCGGTAAAACCATTTAAAGATTCAACAATTGCTGGTTTATGGAACAGGGAATATTATGCCCTGGGAAGCAGAAAACTTCATGCAGATTTGTTCTTTCCAAAGCAAAACACCGGCAAAGGATTTCCGGCTGTTATTCTGATTCACGGAGGAGGCTGGGCTTCAGGAAATAAATCACATTTGGTGCCACTGGCGCAAAATTTGGCTTCGAAAGGTTTTTTTGCAGCAACT
>CAZCPH010000145.1:4455-7833 GCA_964500105.1 uncultured Mariniphaga sp.
GCTAAAAGCCAATGCCCAAACTTTTCATATCGACACCACAAAAATTGCGGTTTTAGGGTGTTCATCAGGAGCAACCCTGGCAACTTTTCTGGGCACAACAAACAACCATCCCCTGTTTCGCTCACACCCTTTTCCCGGAAAAATAACCGATAGAGTTCATGCAGTAATAAATATCGATGGGATTGTAGATTTTACTGATCCTGCCGAAAGCGGAAAAGACAACGACCCGCAAAAACCTTCAGCCGGTGCAAGGTGGTTTGGTTTTACATTTTTTCAAAATCCTGAAATCTGGATTGAAGCTTCTCCTGTAAGTTATGTTAATGAATACACTCCTCCCACCCTGTTCATCAACAGTTCGATACCCCGCTTTCATGCCGGACGCGATGCATTTACGAAAGTTCTCAGCAAAAACCAGATCTGTTCGGAAATCCATACTATAGAAAATACACCCCACCCTTTTTGGCTTTTTTACCCGTGGTTCGATGAAGTTCAACATGTAGTTAATGAATTCTTAAACAAAGTTTTATAAAAAAAATTATTGATTTTCTTTGCGCCTTTCCTAAACACTAATTGAAAAAGTAGTCTGTTTGCATATCTGTAAATTTTCAAATCAGGGTTGTCGTAAAAAAATGGAATCTAAAAGTTTCAACTGCAAGGTTGCAAAACTTTTTAATGTTTCGTTGGTCTATTATCTCCCAACAGGTCAGCAAATTCGGTAGCTGCACACAAATCATTTTTCAATGCTTGTTTAAAATCATTCTTTATAAGGATTAAATTTTTTAAATTGCAACGAATAAATATTGCATTTTCAGTAATGTTTTAAAGTAATTTTGAACGTATAAAATTCGAGTGAAACAGTCACCTAAAATTTTTTTACATGAAGCAAAAACTACGATTGATGGGGAATATGCTGAAACGAAATATTCCCAAACAATTTATCTCCATTTTGCTGGGAATTTTATTCCTGCATCCTGCAACAGCTTTTTCTGAAACAAACGACAGAATTGGCAGGCAGGATTCCAGAATTCAGGTAAGAGGAGAAGTAAAAGACTACACGGGCGAGTTTTTACCCGGAGTGAACGTTTTCGAAAAGGGAACGACAAACGGTTCGGTTACCAATATCGACGGGATTTATATTATTGAAGTCGCTCCAACGGCAACACTTGTTTTTTCGTTTGTGGGATTTAAAACCCTTGAGGTGCCTGTAAACGGACAAACCACGGTAAATGTGGTAATGGAAGAAGATGTTGTTGGGTTGGATGAAGTTGTGGTTACCGCAATGGGAATCCGTTCAGAAAAACGAAGATTAAATTTTGCCGTTCAGTCTGTGGATTCTGAAGATTTAAATGAAGGCCGGCAAACCAATTTTGTTGATGCGCTGCAGGGAAAAATTGCCGGTATTGAAGTTTCCGGAACCGGCGGCTCTCCATCTGCTTCTTCGCAGATACTGATTCGCGGAATCTCTTCCATAAATCCGGCACAGAATAACGAACCGATTTTTATTCTGAACGGAATGCACATTTCGGGAGGAGCATCAAAAGCAGCGGAGATTAACCCGAATGATATTGAAAATATTACCGTTTTAAAAGGTGCTGCGGCGGCTGCCTTGTATGGACAGGAAGCCTCAAACGGTGCCATTATTATTACCACCAAATCGGGTAAAGTTGGCGAAATCAGGGTTGAAGCCAGTGGTTCAGTTCAAGTGGACCAACCATTCCGGGTTCCCGAGGTGCAGCAAATGTATTTGCGTGGTGCATACGGGGTTTTCCGCGAGCAGGCCATGGGAGGATGGGGCCCGCTGGCACCCGAAGGAACAGTTCTATACAACAATCCCGAAAATTTTCTAAAATCAGGTCTTTACCAGAAATACGACGTTTCCGTTTCCGGAGGTTCGGAACGCTTCAGTTCTTACACTTCAGGAAATTACGTTCGTCACGACGGGATTGTTCCGTCTGATTACCTTGAACGCTATGGTGTGCTTTTTAAATCGAAATACGATGTCTCCGAAAAAGTTTCGGTTGATTTCATGGCCAATTTTGTTTCGCGGAATTCACGCGGAGGCGCCGGTTTAAGTTCGGCATACCAATGGCCAATCGACGACGACATTACCAACTACAAAAATCCCGACGGCACCATCCGTTTCCTGTACATCGATACAAACAACCGTTACAATTCGCCGGTCAGTCCGCTTTGGGCGCGGTACGAAGATTCTTCGAGGTACGATTCAAACCGTTCGTTGTTGCAAGGGTCGGTAACCTGGACCATCATAAAAAATCTCGATTTGATCGGAAGAATCAGTTACGATCACACCGAATCGGAAAGCAAGAGCATTGTTACTCCGCGCTGGAGCCTGGAACCCGGGCAGTCGCCTACATCGGAAGATCTGGATTATCTGGGATCATTTTTCTATTCCGACGGAAAAAGTTCCGTAGTTAACGGAGGTATTTTGGCAACTTACAGCAAGGAACTGACTCCCGATTTTGGCATGGAACTGCTTGCCGGAGTCGATCTGAAAAGTTCTTACGGACGGTCTGCCGGGTTGGGCGGACGACAGTTTATTGTTCCCGAGTTTTACAGTGTAAACAACCTTGCTGATATTCGAAGGGAAAATATTACAATGAACCGTACCGAAAAAAACATGTACGGATATTACGGCGAGGTGAAGCTGGATTACAAGGGAATTGCTCAGTTCAGTGCAACAGGCCGAAACGACCACTCCTCCACCCTGCCAGTTGAGAACCGTTCCTATTTTTATCCCTCTTTTAGCACGGGTATAATTTTTACCGAACTGCTTTCGTTGCCCGAAAATATCATCAGTTTTGGAAAATTAAGGGGCAACTGGGCACGTGTGGGAAAAGATGCACCGCTCTACCGGTTGAGCAACTGGTACAAGTCAATGCCGCACCCCGACAACGGCTACGGTGTTGATCCTACCCGAAGCAGTAACCCGCACCTGAAGCCGGAAATGACCACATCGTGGGAAGTTGGCGCCGATGCCCGGTTGTTTGGTGATAAAACCAGGATTGACGTGGCATGGTTTGCCACAGCAGTTTCCAATCAGATTGTTGATGTACGTGTTTCTCCTGCTTCCGGAAATATTCTTCAAACTGAAATTAATCATATTAACTACCGTTTCAACGGAAGTCTGGCGATTGCTTATCAATAGTTTAATGCTGTCAAGCTTGTTCAAATAAAAATTGAAATTATTTATTTTTTCTCCAAAATCCGATAAAACAGATTTTTGAATATTATGTTCATCTTCGAACATTATTCTACTGTCATTTAATTCATTTAATTTTTCCTCTATGTCTTTAATTTCCTTAAGATTTTCTTCAGTTTTTTTATTTTCAATATCCCACTGAGAATTAAGATTGTTGA
>CAZCPH010000146.1:0-7821 GCA_964500105.1 uncultured Mariniphaga sp.
ATATCCACCATTGAAACGCCCATAATTTCGTACACCGACCAGAGAATATCCAGCGTTTTCAGGTGTTCTGCATCCGGATTTTCGTTTTTCATGCCGAGCAGAAACAGATCCCTTTCCTGAAAAATAAATGCCAGCGCTTCGGTGAAGGCTGTATTTGGAACGCCGTTCATCATATAATAAGGAACCTCGTGCAGCGAAATGGTTTGTTCCACGTTGTGGCCAAATTCGTGAATGGCAATATTGTATCCTTTGTAGTCCATCCCACCTTCAGGAATTCGGGTGCGCAGGCGTGCTTTCTCCGATTTCATGGAAGCGCCCCAGGCATGGCCGGAGCCACGTGCCGGGTCAACGGCAATTTTCGAAGCCAGAAATGCAGCTTTTTCATTTTCAAATCCCAGCTTTTGCAAAATATTTTCCAAATCAGCCTCCAAAGCTTTTGCATCGGGGTATTTCGAACGGGTAATGGCATTCAGTTTCTCCTCCGAAATGGAGCTGCGGGCTTTGAAACCGTCGTACCAGATGTCCCACGGCTGAAGCTTTCGCCCCAGGCGCTTTTCAATAATTTCTCCAACTTGCTTCAGCTGAGGTGCGCTTAAAAACTCGTGGAAAAGCGACTCCACCTCTTCCTGCGGAATTTGCATATTGCCCGAAAACGACCGCTTAATGGCCGTGTTCAATACAGGATGATACTCGTCGTACGCCTTCATCGCCTGAAAATTGTTGATAATCTGCCGGTATCTTTCGTTTGGTTCGGCTCCGAATTCCAAAGGTTCTCCATTCTTTAGCACTTCGTTTTCAAACGGTTTCCAGTTGTAATCGCCAGAATTGATTACCACTTCAGGAATCGACTGGTCAACAATCCGCTGCATCACCTGATAAATTATTTCCTGCTTTTCAATTCCATTTTCAGAATTGGCATAATTGGCCTTAATTTCGTCGCGCAGGTTCCAGTGGCTCAGCAAAACCATATCTTCAGGAAAAAGTGACTCTCCTTTTTTATCCAGCAGACTACCCATATAAATATTGTATTCGGCAATGTAAGCTTCGGCCTGCGCCGAAACAGCGGCACTTTTCTGATTCAGTTCCGAAGGTGCCCTTGAGCTGAAGATATCGCCCATCCGTGCGTAAGCCCATTCCTGCTCCGTCCAGAATTTTCCCAGTTCATTTTTCTCTTCAGTGGAATAAAACGGAAAATTCAATGCTACCAGGAAAGCTATCTTGTTGCTGTAAAAGTCGTTATTTAAATGCGCCCCGGCACTGTATGCCGAAAACATATGGTCCACAGGATGCAGCGGGCCGGTTTGCAAATCCACATTCCACCTTAAATCGATACTTAACCGATTAAAATGGCCGTAAAGCGACTCAAAATAACCCGACAGTTTTTCAAAAACAGCTTGCTTTTCCGCTTCACTGCCAGCATAATTTTCCAGACAAAAAGCAACAAACTCTTCGGGGGCTCCGTCGGTCTGGCGCCAAAGCGAAGCAGCGTGCTTCACACCTTTCTCAAGCTTTTGCCGGTTGACTTCCGGAAATTTCTCCGCAATATTATTTATTGCTTCTGCTACATGAGTTTCGTATATATTCATTTGCATTGATGATGTTTCATTCGGTTCAGACTGGCATCCCCACAAAAGAGACAGAACAAAGATTATAACTAAAGCAGGTTTCATTTTCATCACTTTTTTAGTTGTTTTGAATTTATCATCCAAAGTAAAACCACCCGGCAACAAAATCCAACTGTTTCCCGGAAAAAATATTTAAATGGTGCCTTTCCCCATTTCACTCCGGGAAAACCGGGTCAACAATTCGATGGAAACCGATTTGGAAAACCAGGAAAAAACAACTTTATTGGTTTCATTTCAAATTATATAGAGTTTAAAAAATAGAGAAAAGCAATGACAATAGAAATAAAATATAAATTTCTACTTATATATTTTTTTCTGATTGCTGCCAAAAGGAAAAATCAGTTTTTCAGGAATCAAAAAATTTCATAAATCTCTCATAAACAGTAAATTAAACTTAGAAATACTTCCGGGAAATTCATTCACTTTTTTACTAATTGTTATTAGAAAAAATTTCTGAATAAATAGAGAAACTATAAAATTCCAAATCAATAATTTCATGTCATTTGTCATAGATGTCCCAAAACTGGACAAAAAGTCCATAGCAGGAAATTTATTTGATTCTGCAATAAAGACAAATTAATCTTTTTTTTGTTTTTCAAAATGCTGATTATAAAATACTTAATTCGATAAAGAATCTGAATTTTTCAGTATGGATTCAAATTTGAACTGTTATTAACAGGTTTTTCACCAAAAAAAATCAAGTGCTGTTCTTGTTTATTTTTCGTAACTTTTCACATAGAAAGAAAATGGAAAGTTAATTGTGAAATTCCAACTTTATAAAATCACTTTTCCGGTACGCCCAAAATGTGGGTGACAGTAGGGAACCTTTGCTTTAAAACGATTTTTACCATATTGAAAAAACCTCTGGAAGACACAGAAAATCAACTCAGTAAAAATGTTTTATAAAAAAATTTTAGATTCACTTTTTTGATTCTATTTTGATTTAAAAGAAAACGCGATTCATGATAAATAAATCCCTGTCTATTTTTGCTACAAAATCAGCCGGCAATCTTTGCCAGGCAACTACCTCACAACTGTGCGCGTCTCCGAAAGCTGAAAACTTCAGTTAATTATTCAACAAAAAGTGTATTAAAAACAAAGATTTTTGTATGTCAAAAAAAAGGTTTAAAGAATCTGAAATCCAGAGAATTCTTCAGGAACACAAGGATGGTACGTCAATTCTGCAAATTATTAAAGATTATGGGATTAGTCAGGCAACGTTTTACAACTGGAAAGCCAAATACAGCAGACCTTCACTTGCCGACATCCAGTCGTTTAACAAGCTGAAAGAAGATCATGACCGGCTTAAACGAATGTTTGCTGATTTAAGTATGGAAAATTTATTGCTGAAAGCGCAGTTAAAAAACAAGGAATCGCAATAATTTATCTTCTGTGATATTTACTATTTAACGTAGTTGTTGTATATTGTAGAAATAAACATCTGACAAATAAAAAACAACCGATGCTGAATAAAGCCATCTACGCCTGGTATGCTGTTTACACGAAGCCAAACGCTGAAAAAAAGATTTTAGCTTACCTGGACGAAAATGAAATAGAAAGCTATTTGCCACTGAAAAAAACCTTGCGTCAGTGGAGTGACAGAAAAAAATGGGTTGAAGAACCTGTTTTTCGTTGCTACCTTTTTGTAAAAGTAAGTCATAAAGAATTCTTTAAAGTGCTTGAAACGACTGGCGTGGTTAAATATGTGACTTTTGGCGGCACCCCTCAAACCATTCCCGACACACAAATTGAAAACATTAAAATTTTAGTAGGACAACAGGAAAGAGAAATATTCTTATCGCACGAAAACATACAAAAAGGTAAAAAAGCTGAAGTTCTTTTTGGTCCGTTTAAAGGAATGCAGGGAGAAATCGTAAAAATTTACGGCAACAGCCGGATTGCCATACGAATTGACGCCCTTGGCTGTAACCTTTATGCAAATATTAAGAAAGATGAGGTAAGAATGATTTTGAAAAAAGAACGGGCAAAAGCAAAATCTATCTGAATTTTTTACAGGCTCAAAATAAAAAACCAGTTACCATGGAAGTGACAATTACTCAAACAGAACAACTCAGGAAATTTATTTCAGAAATTACCTTTAAGAACTTCGATGAAATAACCGATGACATGCTGCTTTTTGAAGAAGGGGTATTCGATTCACTGGGCTTTCTCTCCCTGATTAGTTTCTTAAATGAAGAATTTGGGATTGAGGTTGAAAACGACGAATTAAATGAGGAAAACTTCGAATCGATTAAAGCAGTTGTCGCATTCATCGCGAAAAAAAAGAATGCGCAGCACCGGTAGCTAATGTGCGGTATAGCAGGTTACATCGACAAAAAAAACAAGGTCAATCCTCTGGTATTGCAGCGGATGCTTGCCAGAATTCGGCACAGAGGTCCGGATGAATGTGGAATTTATGTGCAGAAAAATATGGGATTTGGCAGTGTTCGGCTAAGTATTGTTGACATTGCCGGCGGACAGCAACCCATGCCAAACGAAGACCTCAGCTTATGGATTGCATTTAACGGTGAAATTTTCAATTATATCGAACTCAGAAAAGAACTGGAAAACAAAGGCCATCGTTTCAGAACCCGCAGCGATACCGAAGTAATCATTCATTTGTACGAAGAATACGGAGAGGACTGCCTGCCGAAACTGAATGGACAGTTTGCCCTGGCAATATGGGATAAAAACAGGCAGGAAATGTTTCTGGCGCGCGACAGAGTGGGAATCCGGCCGTTGTTTTATTTCCAGTCCCCCGGTTTATTTGTTTTTGGTTCTGAGATAAAAGCCATTTTTGAACATCCTGAAATTCGCCGCGAAATTGCAATTACAGGTTTGGCCGAAACGTTTACCTTTTGGACAACTATTACACCAAATACGGCATTTGAAGGAATCAGAGAATGTCCTCCCGGTCATTTCATAAAAGTTAAGCACAACAAAACAGAGATTAAAAAGTACTGGTCTCTGAACTTTGCCACGCCCGACAACTATTTTTCGGGTAGTTTTGAAGATGCAATTGCAGAATTTGAACAACTTTTTCTCGATGCAGTTAAAATCAGGTTGCGGGCCGATGTTCAGGTGGCGGCATACCTGAGTGGCGGAATCGATTCAAGTGTAACAACCGCTTTTATAAAACAACTGGAACCCGCTGTTTTGCAAACTTTTTCAGTGGGTTTTACTGAAAACGAATTTGATGAAACAAGTTTTCAAAATATTGCTTCTGAATATTTCAAAACAAAGCATATTGGGTTTAAGTGCACGACAAAAGAAATTGCAGAGAATTTTCCAAAAGTAATATGGCACAGCGAAATACCGCTTCTGCGGACATCTCCGTCGCCCATGTTCAGCTTGTCGGAAAAAGTGAGAGAGAACAACATTAAAGTGGTAATTACCGGCGAAGGAGCTGATGAACTACTGGCCGGCTACAATATTTTTAAGGAAAACAAAATCAGACATTTCTGGGCGAAAGATAAAAAATCGAAATTGAGACCGCTGTTGCTTACAAAACTATATCCGTACATTAAAGCGTTGCAGAATGCAAATCCCAATGCACTGAAAATGTTTTTCGGATATAAACTGGAAGAAACAGATTCACCGGTTTATTCGCATTTGCTGAGGTGGAAAAACAGTTCGGCAATCAAGAACCATTTTCGTGCAGAAGTTCATAAAAAACTGGAAGGGTTTGATCCTTACCACAACCTAATGAAAAACCTGAATGGAAACCTGGAAAATCTGGATCCGCTTGCAAAAGCGCAATACATAGAAATAACCACATTTTTATCGGGATATCTGCTGTCATCTCAGGGTGACAGAATGGGAATGGCAAACTCGGTGGAAGGCAGATATCCGTTTCTCGACCACCGGGTTATTGAATTCTGTGCCACTTTGCCCCCCGACTTTAAACTCAAAATCCTGAATGAAAAAATTCTGCTCAAAAAAATGATGAACGGAAGGCTGCCCGATGAAATTCTGAACAGGCCGAAGCAAGCTTACAGGGCACCCATTCTGAGCAGCTTTTTGGGAAAAGAAGCTCCTGAATATGTTCACGATATGGTTTCTGAAGCAGCTATACAGGAGGCCGGAATTTTTAACCCTGATTCTGTAAAAAGATTGCTGGTAAAAATGAAATCGGGTAAGGCTTATTCAGAAATTGACAACATGGCCCTTACTGCCATCATCTCTACCCAACTGCTTTACCGGCAATTCATTAAAGACTTTAAACATTTGAACAACAACCAGGTTGTAAACTGCTCTTTCAGATCAGAAGCAACCTATACATGCTAAAAATGACTCAAAAACCCTATTTTTCGAAAAACCTGATAAAACTGAATCACGTTGATCAGGTGGTTTCTGCGATAACAGAAAATCTGCGAAACGATGTTTTTAATGTTTTGAGAAGAAAAGGAGCAATTGTGGGCATCAGCGGTGGAATTGACTCGTCAGTTACCCTGGCACTTGCAGTAAAAGCTCTGGGAGCCGAAAAAGTTATTGGCATTATAATGCCAGAGAATGATTCCAGTCCGGAGAGCAAAATACTGGCACTACAACTGGCCGAAAAATTTGAGGTGCAGACAATTGAAGAAAACATGACTGCAGCACTGGAAGGTTTTGATTGCTATAACAGAAGAGATGAAGCCGTAAAAAGCGTAATTCCTGAATTCAACCCCAAAACCGACAAGTTCAAAATAGAAATCAGGCAAAATATTCTCAATGTAAAGTTGCCCCCCGTTTTTAACGTTACGGTTTATTTTGAAAACGGAACTGTTGAAAGCAAAATGTTGCCTCTGAAAGCGTATTTGCAAATTGTTGCCGCATCAAACTTTAAACAAAGAAGCCGGATGTCGATGCTCTACTACCATGCAGAGGCAAACCACTTTGCTGTTGTTGGCACACCCAACAAACATGAGGTAAAACAAGGATTTTTTGTAAAATATGGCGATGGCGGTGCAGATGTAATGCCGATCGGACATTTATATAAAACACAGGTTTATGAGTTGGCTGAATTTCTTGGAATTCCCAAAGAAATTATAAACAGAACACCAACAACTGATACTTACACAGCTGAGCAAACCCAGGAAGATTTTTTCTACCAGTTGCCCTTCGAAACTATGGATATTTTATGGTATGGCTGGGAAAACGGATTTACGGCTGAAGAAGTTGCAAAGGAAACGGGATATTCTGCTGAAGAAATTTCCAATGTTTTCACCAGTTTCGAACGAAAAATGAAAACTACAGAATACCTGAGAATGCCTCCAGTTCACTATAACTTTTAATGTTTGGGATTCATTTCACAGGCCAGTAACAGAGCTTATTAAAACGTAAACATTGTTCCAATGAACGTTACAGAGTATCTTTTTGAAAAAACAGCTGAATGGGAAAAAGATTTCATTCTCGGAAACAGGGAAACCATCTCATTTAAAAGCCTTTACAGCCAAAGCTCAAAACTTGCTTCGTACCTTGAGGAAAAAGTCGGCACCGGGAAAAACATCGTTCTGATCAGCAACAACAACAACTTTTTTCTTGTTTGTTACCTGGGAATCATGATGTCGGGAAACGTTTGTGTACCACTTGACCCGGCAATTGAACAGCAGAATTTTGATTTCATTGTTGAAAAAAGTGAAGCTGATCTTTGTTTTGCCGAATCCAGGATTTTAAAGAGAATCTCAGCAAACACAACAAAAACAATAACTGAAACAAACTTAACCCGCGAAACGGCAACCCGGCAACACTTTCGTTTTTCGGGAGACTTCAATGGCGATATGCCTGCGCAGATTATCTTCACGTCCGGCTCAACCGGATTGCCAAAGGGTGTCGTTTTAAGTCACAATAACATTATTGCAAATACCGATTCCATTTTACAATACCTTCGTTTAACCGAAAAAGATACCATCGAAGTTGTTTTACCTTTTTTTTACTGCTATGGCCTTTCACTGCTTCATACCCATTTAAGGGTTGGTGGTTCAATGGTTTTAAACAACAATTTCATCCTGATTGGAACTGTATTAAACGACATTAATAAATACAAATGCACTGGTTTTGCAGGGGTTCCAAGTCATTTTCAGATACTTCTGAGAAAGACAAGAGATTTCAAGAATACAAAATTCCACTCACTTCGTTACGTTACCCAGGCCGGCGGCAAATTACACACTGCTTTCATAGAGGAATTTATTGATGCTTTCCCTGATATAAAGTT
>CAZCPH010000147.1:0-7799 GCA_964500105.1 uncultured Mariniphaga sp.
TCAAGCAGTTCTTTCATGGCGGTTGGGGTGTCGAAGTGATGCTTTCCGGTGAGCAGTCCGTTGCGGTTTACCACCCGGTGGGCCGGCACAAAACCGGGGTGGCTGTGCGAGGCATTCATGGCCCAACCCACCATCCGTGCAGAGCCGGCTGTGCCCAGAAATTTGGCAATGGCGCCGTAAGAAGTTACTCTGCCGGGAGGAATCTGTTTTACCACTTCGTAAACTTTGCTGAAAAAATCGCTCACTTTATTAAATTTTCAATTTTCAAAAGCCAAATTACAAATAAGCATCAATTTTCAAAAATCAATTTTTCAAACAAAAGAGGTTCAACACGTTTGGAGTTTTGCAATTGAGTCATTGGAGTTTATTTGTTGTTTGCTGCTTTATTTTTTGTGATTTTTACTCATTCATCTCTCTTGCGCTTCTTCCAAAACTCCGGTATTCGTCTTTTTCAAATTCTTCCTGCGGTTCCCGGAATTCCGTGTCATTCAGACGAAAAGCAAGGTATTTGATAGGGATTCCGCGACCTAGCCACTGTTTTTCGTAAAAGGTTTTTATACGAAGTGTATCGTTCAGAATGTCAGATTCATAGAGGTTATCGGTTTCAGCCAGAACTTCAAAACCATTCAAATGCACCAGTGCGCTGGTGTAGGAAAACTGAAAATTGCTGTCGGTTTTCAGGTGAATGATTCCGTTTTTTTTCAGGAAAGGTTGGTATTTTTTCAGAAAAAATGTGGAAGTGAGCCGTTTGCTGGTCTTTTTCATTTGCGGGTCGGGGAAAGTGAGCCAGATTTCATCCACCTCTTCCGGGCCAAAAAACTGGCCAATTATTTCGATGTTGGTGCGCAAAAAACCTGCGTTTTTCAATCCCTTGTCCAGGGCAATTCGGGCACCTTTCCATAGCCTTGCGCCTTTTATGTCAATACCCAAAAAGTTTTTTCCAGGATATTTTTCAGCCAGTTCAACCGAATATTCACCTTTTCCGCAGCCCAATTCCAGAATTATCGGATTGTTGTTTTCGAAAAAAATTTCCCGCCACTTTCCTTTCAGGTGAAAATCGTTGTTTTTTACCACATTGTAAGGTGCCTGAACCACGTGTTCAAAGCCCTTCATTTCTTCAAATTTTGCCAGCTTGTTTTTACTCACTTCCTGTTACTTTTTCAACCCTGATTCCGATATCATGAATTCCCTGCAGAAATTCTTCGCGCATACCGTGTTGCAGCGAAAGTCTGTAATTTCCCGAAGCCGGGAAAAAAATATTTCGCCGGTAAACAGACTGAACCGTTTTCAATCCGCCAAAACCTTTGCCAAGCCATTGGCCCGAAGGATCGGCCAATACAATTTCAAACGTGTCGCGTATGGTTTCGCCACCGGGTTGTGCAACTTCGATAAACAACCATATGTTGCTGTATTTGTACGAAGTTTCATTCCGGACCTGAATAAGCAGATTATGATTTTGAATGGTGTCAGTTACAGGAATGTCGAAAAAGAGAATTGAATCTTTGTGCCAGTCCGATTCCGGAATTTCCCTGTAAGAATCAAAAACACGGGTTTGATCGCATGAATAAAATGCAAGTGCAAACGCAAAAACCAACAGGAAATAAATGCCCGCTTTTTTCATCGTTTTTTTGGTTTTCTGTTCCGGGGAGTGTTGGGATTTTGGTTCGGATTACGGTTTGGTTTTCTCCGTTTTTTCCTGAATTGTTTTCCCTTGGGTTTATTAAACCGGTTAATGTCTTCCTGTCCAACCATATTCAAAAAGCTGTCTTCTTCTTTTTTCGAAACTTCGATGCCTTCCGAAACAAGTTTTTCAGGTTTTTGACCGTTGCGGTTTAATTTCTGAACTTTTTTGACTGTTGACACCGGCAACGCTACCAACGATGAGGGTGCATTACCTTGTTTTGAATACCAGTAAATTCCCTTAAAAATATCGGCTTTAAGAAACTGATAAGTCCCAAACTCGGTTTCAAGCGGGATGTAGTTGGGTGGAAAATCCTTTTGGGCATCCATATACGAATCGACCTCAAAGTTGAGGCAACATTTCAGTTTTCCGCACTGGCCGGCAAGTTTTTGCGGGTTGAGCGAGATTTCCTGGTAACGGGCTGCGTTTGTGGTAACCGAAACAAAATTGCAAATCCAGGTGGAACAGCACAGTTCACGTCCACAGGGGCCAATTCCGCCAATACGTGCAGCTTCCTGGCGGGCTCCGATTTGTTTCATTTCAACGCGAATGTGAAAGGTTTCGGCAAGCACTTTAATGAGCTGACGAAAATCGACCCTGCCGTCTGCGATGTAGTAAAAAATCGCTTTGGTCCGATCTCCCTGATATTCCACGTCTCCGATTTTCATATCGAGGTTTAGTTCAGCTGCAATTTTTCTCGATTGAATCATGGTTTCATATTCCATCGAAATGGCTTCTTTCCATTTTTCAATGTCAGTGGGTCGTGCATGGCGGTAAACTTTCCGAAGTTCACCATTAATTGTTGTGGCTCTGTATTTTTTTAACTGCTGAAAAACCAGTTCTCCGGTAAGCGAAACAATGCCTATGTCGTGTCCCGGGTTTGCTTCTACTGCAACAATGTCTCCGGGTTGCAATTTCAACTGGTTCACATTTTTGAAAAAATCTTTTCGGGTATTTTTAAACCGCACCTCTACAATGTCAAAGTCATTAATTCCACCCTGAATGTCTTTCATCCAGTCGGTAACGTGCAGTTTTTCACAATTGCAACTGTTGCATGAGCAAACTCCCCGATCTATTGTTGCCTGATTTTCCATAAACAGATTTCAGTAGAATGCAAAAATTTGAAATTACACTTATTTTTTTGCATTGCAATGGACAAAAATAATGATAAATAGCAATTTGGAGCGGAATCATTCAGGAAAAAGCGATTTATTCACGCTATCTTTTAATCAGCCTGACCATTCTGAGTGCCGTGTCCAGAAAAATAATGCGCGGATTTCCGTTCATGGAAATGTGTTTTATGCCTGTTTCAAATTCTTTGGCAAATGGAATGATATTGCGTTCGTTAATAAAAGGTGCAAATTTGGTGCCCCACTCTTTTTCTTCCTGATTCATGTAAACCATGTTGTATCGGTTCATATTCATCACAAAATACTCCCGGATCAGTCGAAGGGCAAAGGCAAAAAATGCTTTTTGGCGGTCGCGTCCAAGGGTGGCCATCTCTTCGGCCCATTGAGTAAGTTCAAAAACCTGGCGCGTATATGCAAACCGCATCATTTCCTGGAATTTGGTGAAAAAGAATGCAGAACTTTCATCGGGGTTCAGATACTCCATGGCTATGATGTAATTCCCGTTGGAAAGTCGCACCACATCGTCAATCTGCTCAGCCGGAATTGCACCGTTTGATTCCAGTGCTTTTTTCATCGACTCTTTATCAATGAAGGGAACTTTAATGAGCTGTGTTCGGGAGCGGATGGTGGAAATTACTGCCTCCTCGTCTTCGGTTATCAGTAAAAAAAGGGTTTTGCTGGGCGGTTCCTCAATTAGTTTTAATATTTTATTGGAACAGTTTTGATGCATTTTTTCAGGCAACCATATAATCATCACTTTGTATTCGGCTTCAAACGATTTCAGGCTTAGCTTACGCATAATGGAATCACTTTCCTTTTCGTAAATTAATCCTTGGGCATTTTCGTTCTCTACAAAACCAAGCCACTGGCTCAGTGTGAAATAGGGCGTTTGGTGAACCATTTCGCGCCATTTGGGCAGAAAATCGTCGGAAACCGGTTTTTTTATCTCTTTGGTTGTAAATACCGGAAATACAAAATGCAAATCGGGATGTGCCAGCTTCTGATATTTACGGCATGAGGGGCATTCGCCGCAGGAATCATTTTCTTTGCGGTTACGACACGAAACAAACTGTGCAAATGCCAGTGCCAGCGCCAGCTTTCCGGTTCCCTCGGGGCCGGTAAACATCAAGGCATGGCTAATCCGCTGCTCTGTTACCGAACGGATGAGGCGCTCTTTAATCTTTTCCTGACCGATGACATCTTTAAAAAACATAGCCCAAAAATAATGGTTTTGCCATGGATTCAGCCATGAATTTCGTCCATTTGTGAAACATTTTTTAATTTGATGTTTTCAGGGGAGAACATCTATTTGGGCGCAGATATATTTTTTATCTTTGGTAAAAATTTCAAGAACTCATTAAAAACGAATAAAATGCAAACAATTCACAACTACAATTTTTCAGGAAAAAAGGCATTAATCCGTGTAGATTTCAATGTGCCGTTGAACGAAAATTTTGAAATTACCGACGATACCCGCATACAGGCAGCGTTGCCAACCATCAAAAAAGTGATGGGAGCCGGTGGTTCGCCTGTTATTATGTCGCACTTTGGCCGGCCTAAAAACGGACCGGAAGATAAGTTTTCCATGCGGCATTTGGTAAGTCATCTGAGTCAGTTGCTTGGAGTAGAGGTAAAACTTGCGCCCGACTGTATCGGCGAAGAAGTAAAGAAAATGGCAGCCGACCTGAAGCCGGGAGAAGTACTTATGCTCGAAAACCTGCGTTTCCACAAGGGCGAAGAAAAAGGCGACGAAGAATTTGCAAAACAACTGGCCGAAAACGGCGATTGCTGGATTAACGACGCTTTTGGTACCGCACACCGCGCCCACGCTTCAACAGCGGTTATAGCCAAATTTTTCCCCAACGACAAGATGTTTGGTTACCTGATTGAAAGTGAAGTGGAAAGCCTCGATAAAGTGGTGAAAAACCCAAAACGCCCGTTTACCGCTATTATGGGTGGTGCCAAGGTTTCTTCCAAAATTACCATCATCGAGAATTTGTTAAGTTCAGTTGATAACCTGATTTTAGGTGGTGGAATGACCTACACATTTGTTAAAGCCAATGGTGGCGAGGTAGGCAATTCCATTTGCGAACCCGATTTTCTGGATACTGCACGCAACATTGAAAAACTGGCCAAAGAAAAAGGTGTGAAACTGATTATGGCAACCGATGTGGTTGCAGCCGACGATTTCAGCGAAAACGCCAACACCAGAATTCTTCCTGCAAATGAAATTCCCGAAGGCTGGCAAGGGTTGGACGCTGGTCCGGAAAGTATTGCAAAGTTTAAGGAAGTGATAGAAAACTCGGCTACCATTTTGTGGAATGGCCCGGTAGGTGTATTTGAAATGGATAAGTTCGCCGAAGGTTCAAAAGCTGTTGGTGAAGCTATTTTGAAAGCTACTGAAAAAGGCGCTTTCTCTTTGGTTGGCGGCGGCGATTCTGTTGCCTGTGTGAATAAATTTAACCTGGCCGACGGGATGTCGTACATTTCTACAGCCGGTGGCGCGCTGCTCGAATACCTTGAAGGAAGAGTTCTTCCGGGAGTTGCAGCAGTAAGAGGAGAATAAAAGAAAGCCCCTCTGAATTCCCCAAAGGGGAGACTTGAAGAAAAGAGGAGATGATATTTTATAAAAGCCCGGGGTTTTCAGATTCCGGGCTTTTGCGTTAAAAAACAATTATTTTTAAATCAAAAAAATGACTCGAAAATCTGATTTAGTTGAATACCAATTTTCCCGTTACAACTGCGCACAAACGGTTTTTAGTCTGTTTGCCGAAGATGTAGGACTGGATGAAAGCACTGCACTAAAAATTTCCAGCTGTTTTGGCGGAGGCATGAATTGTGCTGAAACCTGTGGTGCAGTTACCGGTTCTTACATGGTTATTGGCATGAAACACGGCCATTTTACTTCCAGTCTGGTTGCCAAAGCAAAAACCAAAGAGCTGGTGAAGCAATTCAACGAAAAATTTAAAGCTGCACATGGCTCACTGATTTGCAAACAACTTACCGGGTTTGATATTTCGACACCCGAAGGTGCGGCTGCAGCTGGCGCTAATCATATACACGACACAAAATGCACTGAATTTATTAAAACAGCCTGCAATCTGCTGGAAGAGAATTTTTAGCCTTTCCTGCGCGTTACTTCGCAGAGTAAAACTTTCGTCACAAAAGAATCGTTTAAGTGGTTAAACGCTAAAAATAACTGATATGAAATGCAATGTTGGACCAATTGACAGGCTGGTCAGAATCATCATCGGATTGATAATTGCCATTCTTGGGGTGGTATTTGAAAGTTGGTGGGGATTGCTTGGCATCGTTTTTTTTGCTACTGGCTTGTTCAAATTTTGTTTGTTTTATCTTCCTTTTAATTTTTCAACCGCAAAGAAAAAAGATTAGTTGTGTTTTTTTCTATTGATAATCAGTTTGTTATATTGATTTCGGTAGATTGAAAGGGGAGAAATCTGTAATCTTTTTTGTGGGAGATGATAATAAAATCCTGTTTTAATTCGTATTTCTGAATCATAGTTTCTTTGATTCGAGATGAACGAATTTTTGTATTTTCACGCCGAAAATTTTAAAAAAATAATGCGAAAACGAATTTTAACACTCACAGTAATAACCTCCCTGTTAGTTTTTTGGGGCTGTAAACAAGAAGTTAAAGATCCTAATCTGATGATTGAAAAAGAGTTACACGAAGGCTGGACTTTTCGTCAGGCAGAGGAAGGCGATTGGTTGCAGGCTACCGTACCCGGAACGGTGCACACCGATTTAATGGCTAACGGAGTAATTGATGACCCGTATTACCGGCTCAACGAACTCGATGTGCAGTGGATTGATAAAACAGACTGGGAGTACAAAACCACTTTTACTGCAGATAAAAATATGTTGGACCGCGACCGTGTGCAACTCGATTTTAAAGGACTTGACACCTATGCAGATGTGTTTCTGAACGGAGAACAGATTTTAGTTGCCGACAACATGTTTCGCGAGTGGCAGGTGGATGTGAAAGAACTGCTGAAAAATGGCGAAAATGAACTTCGGATTTTATTCAAATCTCCCGTTAAAACAGGCCTGGAAAAATACGATGCCAATGGATTTGTTTATCCCGGCGCTGAAAACGACCAGGCAGAACGTGGTCAGGTTGAAGATGGCAAACGGGTGAGCATTTACACCCGCAAAGCTGGCTATCATTATGGTTGGGACTGGGGCCCGCGGCTGGTAACAAGTGGAATCTGGCGGCCGGTATCTTTGAAAGCCTGGGACGAAGCCCGCATTGAAAATCTGCAAATCGTTCAAAACGAAGTTTCCGAAGAAAAGGCCACGTTTACCGCTGTATTTGAAGTTGAAGCAGAGAAACGGGGAAAAGCGGTTTTAACTGTTAAAAATGATGATACAGTTTTGGCATCTGCAGAAATTCAGTTGCAGGAGGGAATCGAAAAATACGAAGTAGATTTTGAAATTCAGAGCCCTAAACTATGGTGGACCAACGGTTTGGGCGAAGCGCACCTGTATAATATTACCGGAGAACTGCAGGCCGGAGAACGCAAAATCTCGGAAAAAACCCGTATTGGAGTCCGCACAATTGAACTTGTTCGCGAGGAAGACGAACACGGTTCGTCATTCTATTTTAAACTGAACGGGCATCCGGTGTTTATGAAGGGCGCCAACATCATTCCCAACGATATGTTTATTCCGAGGGTAACCGACGAAAATTACCGCACCATGATTGAAACCACCAAGAATTCGAACATGAATATGCTGCGTGTTTGGGGAGGTGGCATTTACGAAGAAGATATTTTTTATGACCTGTGCGATGAATACGGTATTCTGGTCTGGCAGGATTTTATGTTTGCCTGCGCCATGTTTCCCAATGATGAACCGTTTCTGGAAAACATTCGCCAGGAAGCCATCGACAATGTGAAGCGGCTGCGTAACCATCCGAGCATTGCGCTGTGGTGCGGGAATAACGAAATTCTTACCGCCTGGAATAC
>CAZCPH010000148.1:0-7379 GCA_964500105.1 uncultured Mariniphaga sp.
GTCTGATGATTTCTGAAGTTGTGAATGGTGGCGACCCTGTAAGATTTGATAACCTGCGCACCACCGAAATTGCCATGGAGCGTGGAGTAAACTACCTGGATATGGCACCTGCCTACGGTCGTGGCGAATGTGAGGAAAGTTACCGCAAAATTATCGACAACAGTGCTAAACGCGAAAAGGTATTTATGACCACCAAAGTAAGCGGATACACCTCGGTAAGAGATCGATTGTACCGCGAAATTTTTGACAGCCTGCCAGGCAGTAAACAGGAACATTATCAAAAGAAAGCCGCAGAAATGCGTACTGCCCGGAATGTGGACAAACCCGGCTACTTTATTACCTACTGGCCCGGACAGCCGCGATCTTTTGAAGGAACCTACCTGAGCAACGCCATGGCTGCCGATTACGTGCATAAAGTGGAAGGAAGTCCGAAATTTAAGGAATTCATTATGCAGTCGGTTGAAGAGAGCCTGAAGCGTGCCGGAACCGACTATTTCGATATTCTGATGTGCCCTCACGGAGCGAGTTCTTTTGAAGAAGTACAAATAGAAGAAACGTTTTCCACTTTCGAAAAGCTCAAAAAAGACGGGAAAGTGCGTTTTCTGGGCGTATCGACCCACAACGACCCGGCCGGCGTTTTAAGGGGAGCCAGGGAAACCGGCCAGTACGATGTGGCCATGGTCGCCTACAACATCATCAACGGCGGATACATGGAACGGGAAATTGAAATGGCCAAAGAAAGCGGCATGGGCATCATTGCCATGAAAGCTGCCATGGCTGTGGCAACCCAGCACGAAGCGTTAAAACCCATCCCCGAATGGCGAATTCAAAAAGTACAACGTATTGTGCCCGGAGATATGAAACCGCCTGTAAAAGCCTATTTGTGGGCGTTGCAAAATCCAAACATATCCGCCGTCATTTCCAACCTTTGGGATGAGCAACATGTGAATGAAAACCTGTCGGTAGTGGGTAAAAAGGTGGAATTGCTGCCGGGTTGATTTATCTGCAGATGAAAGTGGTTTCTGAAATGTAATTCTATGCCAAGCTCAATTTATTCTTCCGGCTTCGGAAATTCGCGCATCGGACTGTAACGGATGTAGGAATCAAAAACTTCCTTGTCGGGTCCAACAACCCGTGGATCTTCCGATTCTTTCAGTTCCGCCAGCAAAGCTTGTTTCAGTTCCTGTTCAATTTCATCAAACTCAGGATTACCGGCCAGGTTGGTCAGGTTAAACGGGTCGTTTTTTATATCGAACAACTCAAACTCGGGACGTTTGGCATGCGCCTGGTCAAAATAGGGTCGAACAGTTTCGTCCTGCCGGTTTTCAATAATGAACGATTTGGTTGGAGCCGCATCAATATCGGTAAAAGCCCAGTCGGAGTGGTGTACGCCGTTTTCATCGATACCGTACATAGGGAGCAGTTCATTTTCGGTGCCGGGATTAATACGCTGCGGAGCACCTGCCGGCCAGCGGTCGGGTTTCATGTTCCAAACCAGCAAATAATCGCGACTGCGAATTGCACGCTGCGGGTAGCCCCAATTCAGGTAGCGTGACGATGAATGCCGTTCGCGGCCCGCAAAAACAAATTCTTTTGATTTATCCACAACACCTTCGTTTTTCGACTTTAAAATATGCAAAACACTTTTCCCCGAAACGGGTAACATCCCATCTGAACTTGTTCCGGTAATCTCCAGAATGGTAGGTGCCAAATCGGCAAAACTCAAAACGTCGTCCACTACCCTTCCCCCCGGAAAATCTTTGGGGTAACGCAGGGCGAACGGCACATGAATGCCGTACTCGTAACAATTGGCTTTGGCACGCGGAAACGGCATTCCATTATCGGCGGTCACAATTACAATGGTATTTTCCAGTTCACCGGTTTCTTCCAGGTATTCCAGCATCCGCTGCAAATGCAAATCGAACCACTCAATTTCCACCGCATAGTCGAGCAGGTCACCCCGCACCACCTCATCATCCGGAAAAAAACCGGGCACTTCAGCATCTTCCGGGTTTTTATCCGTTCGTTTCCAGGCATCCTGCTCGTAAGCCCGGTGAGGCTCCTGAGCGCCGTACCAGAAAAAAAAAGGTTTGTCTCCGCGCACGTTTTCCATAAAATATTTGAAATTCTCAAAATAGTTGACCATGCCAATCCCTTCGGCTGTCCGTTCATCATCGGGAGTTCCCTTTTCATAACGGATGTTGCTGTGGGCAATACCGGCTGCATCGGTGGCACGCCAAAGCGAGTCGTTTTCATCCCGCGCATACTGAAAAGGAGAAACACCTTTGCCTGTGCGCCCGGTTATGTATCCGTTGGCATCAAGCAAATCTAAAAACGGCACGTATTTTTTCATCCACGATGAAGCATGTTGCCCCGACTGTTCGTTTTGCCAGTGGTAACGGCCGGTAACAATGCTGCTGCGTGATGGTGCACATCCGGGCGAGCCGGCAATACAATTTGTAAAATAAATGCCCTCACTTGCAATACGATCAAAAGCGGGTGTATTAACAAACTTTGCTCCTGCAAAACTGGTGTGGGGAAACGACTGATCGTCGCTGATAGCAAACAGGATATTTGGACGGCTTTGTTCTTCGGACGGCTGACTGCAACCCACGAGAAAAATGACGACCAAGGAAACAGCCAGAAAAACAATCGGCTTCATAGTTATATTTTATTCCGGTTTATGTGTAAAAGTAAAGAAAAATGCAGAGAAGTATAGCCAAATGAAGTTCTTCTCCATAACTTTTGTTTACCTGAATATAGTTAAAACCTGAATTTTTAAAAGTTAAATTTAAAAATAACCCTGATTTTTTAAAAGTTAATTTTTATTTTTACAAGAAAATTAAAATATGAAACGGAATATAACAGAAAAACTAATATCCTGGAAAAACAAAACAGCCCATAAACCTCTAATTATAAGAGGTGCAAGGCAGGTTGGTAAAACATATACTGTACTTGATTTTGGGAGAACCCATTTTGACGGAAACATTCACCATTTTAATTTTGAAAAATTTCCTGAATTACAATCCATTTTCGAGCAAAACCTCGATAGTAACCGCATAGTTTCTGAATTGGAATTGGCAGGCGGAAAAAAAATAACACCTGGCACAGATTTACTTTTTTTCGATGAGATACAGGAATGTCCGAAAGCGATACTGGCATTGCGGTACTTTTACGAAGAAAAGCCTGATTTACACATCATTGCTGCCGGTTCGTTACTGGAATTCGCACTTAAAGATATTTCATTTCCTGTTGGTCGGTTACAAACATTGTCTATGCATCCCATGACCTTTGAAGAATTTTTGCTGGCGACGGGAAACGAGTTACTGGCAGAAAAAACAAAACAATCCGAGGACCCGTTTTCAGAGGCTGTAATTAACAGGATAAACAACGAAATGTACAATTATTTTATCGTTGGAGGAATGCCGGAATGTGTAGCCACTTTTGCTTCAACCGGCAGTTTCATTGATGTATTACAATTACAAACAGACCTGATTTCAGCATTCAGACAAGATTTTTCCAAATACTCCGGACACTCGGATAAACGGTGTTTAAATTCGGTATTAAATTCGGTTGCAAAAAAAGTAGGAGAACAAATAAAATATGCCCGATTATCCGAAGATTTTACAAATCCAACAATAAAAAAAGCTTTTGAACTCCTGGAAATGGCCAGACTATTCAACAAAGTAAGAGCTGCATCTCCGGCGGGTATTCCACTTGGTGCAAGCGCATCTGAAAAAATATTCAAAACTGTTTTTTTAGACATTGGATTACTATCAAACCTGAACGGTTTCAGTTCTGACAAAACAGTACCAAAACATCAATTATCTTCGGCCTGGAACGGAAAACTGGCCGAGCAGTTTGTTGGGCAGGAATTACGTGCATCAGGAAACGATAATTTATACTATTGGGTAAGAGATAAAAGAGGCAGCAGTGCCGAAACAGATTACATCATTGAAAATGGTGGAAAAATTATACCTATTGAAGTAAAAAGCGGAAAATCAGGAAAGTTAAAAAGTCTGCATTTGTTATTGAAAACCTTCCCTAATGTGCAAAAAGCCTATGTTTTAACAGAAGATAAATACGGAGAAATTCCGGAACAAAAAATCAAATTCCGGCCTTTGTTTTGCGCAGGAAATTTAATTTTCGACAGTTTGTCTAAGGCTCCTTCTACTTTGAGTTAACGAATGATTCGCCCTATCCGTTCATCGAGCTGCGCCTGGTCGCTTGCGAAACTTGCCAGACCTGCCAGATTGAGCAACGTATCAATGGCCAATTCACCATTCACAATTCGTTTTGCACAACGCTCATGTTTCGGAATTTTCCCGTCCGCTGTAATCTGTTTTAGATCGGTTTCATTCAGGTAAGGAAACATGTCGCCGCAACCGGCACGATGTACGCGATCAATAAGCGCATTGCTTTCCTGCGGGCAATCAGCTCCAAGATTTTTAGCCAGCTCCAGATCTTTATCCGAATCTTCCCAAAGTTTTTCGGTAAAATAAACCGAAGCAGCTCCGTCGATACCAACCGTGTAAACTTCAGAAAGCCGGGAACGAAATTTTCCGGTTAACTTTTCTTTGCCGTCGATTGCCACTTTGGTGGGCATGGTATACACATCCACACCGGCTAAATCGTCGAGTTGCTGATAACTTCGAAGGCTTGCAGCGATGAGTTTGGTCGGCTCCTGATTATTTTGGGTCAGGTAGTTCACCCATTTCTGTGATTCCAGAACCGAGCGTTCTCCGGCACCGGAGCCATCACCCAATCCATTTTCGCTGATGTAAGCGCCAATTCTTCCCAGAAAAACATTCAGGTAGTTGGGTTTGATAATGGCCGCCACCATTACATTCTGCCGGGCTGAAAACTCCAGTGTAAAATTAATTTTCACACCCTGTTCACGTAGCTTCCGGGCGGCAATCAAACCAGCAGCCGTATAAGGAACTTTAATCAGAAACTGATCGGGACAAATTTCGAAATAGCGTTGGCCATACGCTATGGTCGTTTCAATTTTGTGAGCCATATCGGTATGCAGTTCCACACTGACCATACCTCCGAATTTTTTGGCCAGCCGCAAACCGTGCCGGGCACTAAGAATAAAAGCAATTTCAATAATCTGCTCTTTTGGCGGCAAATTTTTTACAATTTCGATGGCATCGGCAATAAAATCATCGTAAATGCCTTTTTGAATCTCTTTATTGACAAGCGTATTGTTGGTGGTTAGGGCAGTCATTTCCACTGTCCGGATTCTCTCAGTCTCTTCCATGTCGCCCGTGTCGAGCCACAACTCAGTTCCAACATCTTCAGCTTTTGCCAAAACGAATACAGCCGGGCAACAACATGTTATTCGTCAACACCTTCAACATAAATTTTCTGATTATTTCTTGCCGTGAATAGTGAATACCAAAAAGATTTAACATCAATTGAAAACAACTTCAGTTCTCACGTTTCTGATTTTTATAATGCACAGAAATACTGTCAGTTTTAATTCGAAAACCTGTCAGTAGTTCATTAAACTGAGATGACCCGGCCAGGTTTTTCCTTTCATCCGGGTCGTTTTCCAAATCGTATAATTCTTCATGGGCCAAATCATTCTGATAACGGAAATATTTCCATTTTTTGGTACGCACACCTTCGCTTGGCGGAATATTATCGAAATTCCACAAATGTTCACAAAGAAAAATATCCCTGTTTCTTGCGGGTGATTCATCCCTTGTGTATCCGGCAAGGCTGACTCCCTGCCATTCTTCCGGAACTTGAAGGCCGGCCAATTCGAAAATGGTGGAAGGAATATCGATATTCAGTGCCAAATCCTCCACATCCCGATGTGTATTACTGCGCGGATCATAAATAATCAACGGAACCCGAAGTGAGTTTTCATACATCAGCCATTTCCCGGCCAGTTGCCTTTCGCCCAGAAAATATCCGTTATCGCCCATCAAAATGATTACCGTGTTGTCAGCCATCCCCTTTTCTTCAAGAACCTGCCTGATTTTTCCGATTTCACGATCAATCCCGGTAATCATCCGGTAATACCCTTTCATGCTGTGCTGGTATTTTTCAGGAGTGTCGAAACGCCAGTGCCAGCGAGTACGATTAAAACCGTTCCGCACATATTCAGGTTGGTTTTCAAACCAGATTTCCTCCGCCAATTTGGGAGAATCGAAAACATGATTTTGATACAGTGAATCGACTTCCGGCTGCCAGAAATACTGTTCTGGCGCCGGGTCATGAGCATGAGGAGCACTAAAACTCAATGACAGGCAAAAGGGTTGATCTGCCGGCACATTTTCAATAAAATTTACAGCCTGCCAACTGGTAAATTTCGTTAAATGCACGGTATCATTTCCAATTGTTTTATAAAAATACCCTCTGCTGTTATCAAACCTTCCATTTCGGTCATAATCATCAACCACATCAAAAAGGGAATCCACTTTTTCGAAATTTATCCCAAATTTCCCGAAAAAGCCTGTATAATAACCCGAATGCCGCATAAGTGCCGGATAGGAAATGGCAGCATAAGGTTGCTTCAAATTTCCCTGCTGGAATGTATAACCATGTGTGCGTTCATACATGCCGGTGAAAATACTGGCACGACTGGCCGCACAAATGGGTGTGGTAACAAAAGCGTTTTTAAAATAAACACCTTCACTGGCAAGCCGGTCCATTTCAGGGGTTTGAATGATTTTGTTGCCGGCATAGCCCAGAGCATCCCAGCGCTGATCGTCGGTTAGAATAAAAATGATATTTGGCTTTTCAACTGATTTTGATTTTTCATTTACAGAGTTGCATCCTGCCAGCAGCGAACAACAAAAAAGCAAAACAGACAATTGTTTCATCGATAATTCTATTTGTCAGTTGATTCCCTTTTTTTCATCTTTTGGAATACGGGTCATAATCGTCTTTTATCACTTTTTTCACCGCTTCGAGGTAGCCGAATCCGTTGAGCATGTCGGGCAGGAGATAACTGCCTTCCACCCACTCGTTCCATGCATTAATGGTAATCAATTTAGTCTGTTCGGGATGACTGTCGGCATATCTTTTGGCTTTCGACAGCAAAGCGGCAAAACTTTCGGGCGTATTGTGGTAGTGCACCACATCGTGAATCCCTTTTGCGGGAAAGCGTGGTGTATCGTCCCAGCCAATGGAAACACACGGAAACAACGGCACATCCAGAATGGAGTCCATTTGTGTTCGTATTTTCACGGAGTTGTCGCCGTAAACCAGGTAGTCTTCGTTCAGTCCGCCCATATTGTAAAGCGCCACGCTGTTGAATCCCATTCCGTCAACCCGTTCCTTAAACCGGGCGGCAGCAGCTTGCGACATAATCGAGCCGCCTCCCTGATTCCACTGAATATGCAATCCCGGAAATCCTGCTTTTT
>CAZCPH010000148.1:7421-7696 GCA_964500105.1 uncultured Mariniphaga sp.
ATGCTGAAAATGGAAAATACGGGTTCACCATCGATTTTGAAATAATTGGGCTGATTGAAATACTTCGTGATCACCCTGTCCACAATAATCTTAAAGTTGTCCCAATCTACGGCACCGTCCCACATGACGGACGTATCGTCGGTAAATTTATGCACGTTCCAGTAATTCCGGCGTACATCGTGGTTGGCCCACATGATGTAGAACTGCATTTTATCGCGGTTTTCGGCTTTCAGGAATCCGTCGTTAATGGCGCTTTCCAGAAACGGACCGCCATC
>CAZCPH010000149.1:0-7694 GCA_964500105.1 uncultured Mariniphaga sp.
CATTGCCGACGATGAAGACGGAAACCTTCACATGTCTGATTCCGAAAAACTCAGTGCAATTATCAATGAAAACCACAGCGAGTTTGTAACCAATAAAATATACTTTGATGCTTATCAGCAAATTACCGGTCCGGGTGGTGAAAGTTATCCCGAAGTGACCGAAGCCATCAATCAGCGGGTGAAAGAGGGTGCACTAATTTTAAATTATGTAGGGCACGCCAACGACCGTTGGCTCGCCGATGAAAAAGTACTCGACGTGAGCCATATTAACTCGTGGTCGAACACCAGCAAACTGCTGATTTTTGTAACAGCCACCTGCGAATTCAGCCGTTTCGATGCCAACGAAACCTCGGCCGGAGAATACGTGCTCTTTAATGCCAACGGTGGCGGAATCGGACTTTTTTCCACCACCCGGCTTGTGTTTGCCTATTCAAACTTCCTGCTGAGCAGAAGTTTCTACAATGTTGCATTCAAAAAAAATGAAAACGGTGAATATTACCGGATGGGCGATATTATGCGGCAGGCCAAAATCAACACCATCAACACCATTAATAAAAGAAGCTTCAGCCTGCTGGCCGATCCGGCGTTAAGATTATCTTATCCCCGGCATCGTGTGTATACCAGCACTATCAACGGCCACGACGCAACGCTTTCGCCTGACACAATTGGCGCTTTACAACAGGTTACCATTGAAGGTTACATTGGCGACATCAATGGAAACAAGCTTGACAACTTTTCCGGAACAATATCTCCCACTGTTTACGATAAAGCCATGGTAATGAGAACCCGGGGAAATGCCGGACAAACACCAATGGATTTTAAAGTTCGGGAAAACATTATTTATAAAGGTCAGACCGAAGTCAAAAACGGCGAATTTTCGTTCAGCTTTGTCATCCCAAAAGACATCTCCTACAGCCTGGGAAGCGGTAAAATCGTTTATTACGCCCAAAGCGACGAAACAGATGCCCATGGTGCATTCGAAAATTTAATCATTGGAGGCTCGGGGTCGCAGATTACCGATAACGAAGGTCCGCAAATTGAACTTTTCATGGATTCACCCGAATTTGTACCGGGAGGAACTGTAAGCAAAAACCCTACCCTGCTGGCATTCCTTTCAGATGAAAACGGCATCAACACTGCAGGCTCCGGAATCGGACATGATATTACTGCCGTTCTCAACAACGACTATTCAAACGTAATGGTACTAAACAACTTTTACCAATCGAACACAGGAGATTACAAAAACGGAACCATTCGCTATTCGCTGAAAAACCTTCCCGTTGGAAAACATACTTTAAAACTGAAGGCCTGGGACGTTGCAAATAATTCGTCGGAAGCAGAAATTGAATTTGAAGTGACCGACGAGTTTTATATTTCACAGGTTTCCAACTATCCCAATCCCGTTTCCAGCTATACCTTTTTCACGTTTGAACACAATCAGGCCGATGCCGTTTTTGAAGTAATCTTTGAAATATTCAACCAGAACGGAAGCCGCATCGACTATTTTACCACACAGGTTGGTTCCAGCGGAACTGTCAGCAACCCGTTAAGATGGGATTTAAACGAATCGCAGATACAACTGAGCAGCGGCATTTATTTGTTCCGGATAACAGCGCAAAATTCCGACAGATTGATTACCTCAAAATCAGGAAAATTTATTGTGGCACGATGATTTTTTAATCAGGATGTACTTTTTCAGAAAAACCTTCGTTCTCTCATTTTAGATTTAATTGTTGCATCGGTATCTATTCTTATATTTGCAACGCTCAATTTTTAAAGAATTATGATCAAATTAATACGTTTTTTATTTGTTTTTGCACTTGTAATTACGACAGCAGAATTTGCCAGCGGTCAGGCCACAACTTCGGGCGCCAATACCATTACCACAGCAGTGCCTTTTCTTTCGATAACTCCCGACTCGCGGGCCGGTGGTATGGGCGATGCGGGTGTTGGAACCACTCCCGACCTGAGTTCACAACACTGGAACCCGGCAAAATATGCATTTATGGAAAGCGAAATGGGTGTGAGCCTTTCCTACTCGCCGTGGTTACGTGCCCTGGTTGACGATATGAACCTGGCCTACCTGGTTGGGTACAAAAAAATAGACGATGTACAAACCGTAAGCAGTTCATTGCGGTATTTTTCACTGGGAGACATCATGTTTACCAGTGAGTTTGGCGAATTTATGGGACAACAAAGCCCCAACGAATTCGCTATCGACCTTGGATATTCCCGTCTTCTCTCTGAAGTTTTTTCCGGATCGGTTGCAGTTCGTTACATTCGGTCAGACCTTACAGGCGGTCAGTTAATTAACGGAGTGGAATCCAAAGCCGGAAATTCATACGCTGCCGATGTTGCTTTTTACTATTACAGTGAATTCAGGGCAAACCGGCGCGATAATATTTTTTCTGCCGGTATTAACATTCAGAACATCGGGGCAAAAATTTCATACACCGACGGCGAAGTAAAAGATTTTATTCCAACCATGATGAAACTGGGAGCTGCATACACCACCGAGTTGGACGATTACAACAAATTTACATTTGCAGTAGAAGCCAATAAATTACTGGTTCCCACACCACCAAAAGACACAACTCTTTTTGAAGAAGGAGCAATTATTTATCCCGGGGGAATTAATTCCGACAAATCGGTTATAGCCGGTGTTTTTTCATCGTTTGGTGACGCGCCCGGCGGATTTAAGGAAGAACTGCAGGAAATAAACTTGTCGGCTGGTGTGGAATACTGGTACAACAACCAGTTTGCCCTGCGTGCCGGTTATTTTTATGAACACGAAAACAAGGGGAACAGAACATTCCTGACAGCTGGTGCCGGTTTCAGAATGAATGTTTTTGCGCTCGACTTCTCATATCTGCTGCCCACACAGCGTAACCATCCACTGGAAAACACTTTGCGGTTTACCCTTTCGTTTGACGTGGAAGCATTTGGAAATCAGCGGTAAAAATGATTCGGATAGGACAAGGATATGATGTTCACAGCCTTGCTGAAGGAGAAACTTTATGGCTGGGCGGAATATTAATACCCCACTACAAAGGTACCGTTGCCCACTCTGATGGCGATGTTTTGATTCACGCCATTTGCGATGCGCTGCTCGGCGCCGTTAATTTGGGCGACATTGGTACACATTTTCCCGACAATTCGGAACAATTCAAAAACATTGACAGCAAAATTCTGCTGAAAGAAACCAACACACTGGTAAAAAATGCTGGATTTGAAATAGTAAACATCGATTCCACGGTAAGTGCACAGCAACCAAAGCTGAAACCGTTTATTCCGGAAATGAAAAAAGTATTGGCTGGCGTACTGGAAATTGATGTTGAACAAATTTCAATAAAAGCCACCACCACAGAAAAACTTGGTTTCGAAGGGCGCGAAGAAGGTATTTCAGCACTTGCAGCAGTTCTGGTGCAAAAACAATAAAAGCCATGAAAAACAAAAATAAAAAAACGCTGGTTGTTGGAGCAAGCACCAAACCAGAGCGCTATTCCAACAAAGCCGTTCAAATGCTGCGGGAATATGATCATGATGTGATTGCCCTTGCGAAACGAACCGGCCACGTTGATGGTGTTGCTATTCAAACAGAATTCCCCAACGAAAGTGACATTCATACCGTTACAATGTATTTAGGGGCCAAACGGCAACCTGAGTATTACGAAAAGATAGTCAATCTGAAGCCAAAACGGGTAATTTTTAATCCGGGAGCAGAAAACCATGAATTTAGGGAAAAGCTGGAGTCAGCAGGTATTGAAACCGTTGAAGGCTGCACCCTTGTTATGCTTCGCACCAATCAATTTTAACTTAAAGTAAATGTTTACAGAAATTCAATCGCTGGAAGAATTCAACCTGCTGAAACAGGAAGAGCCTGCCCTGCTTGGCTATTTTTCGACTGATGCGTGCAATGTTTGCAGAGTTTTGAAACCTAAAGTGGAGGAATTAATTCAGGCTGAATTTCCACAGGTAAAACTGGCCTACATAAAATCAGATGTTTTACCCGATGTTGCCGGTCAGCACCAGGTATTTGCAGCGCCCACCATTCTCGTATTTTTCGATGGCCGCGAAACCATCCGTAAAAGCCGGAACATCGGTATTGACGAACTTCGCAGAGAAATCGGCCGGCCATATTCCATGATTTTTTCAGAATAGACGATCCAGCAAGTTTTCATCTGCCTCGTTTGCCAAAGTTACCTTCAACTCCGGATTTTCTTTCATAGCCTGTTCAATGGCAAACCGTGCCGGTTTGTTTTGAGCCCAGCTTCTACGGGCAATGCCGTTGTTCACATCCCAGTGGAGCATCATTTTCAGGCGTCTTCCGGCATCATTTGAACCATCGATGGTAAGTCCAAAACCGCCGTTAATCACTTCACCCCAGCCGACTCCGCCGCCATTGTGCAGCGAAACCCATGTTGCACCCCGGAAACTGTCACCCACAAAATTCTGCACGGCCATATCAGCTGTAAGCGCCGAACCATCGTAAATATTCGACGTCTCACGATAAGGCGAGTCAGTTCCCGAAACATCATGATGATCGCGTCCCAAAACAACTGGTGCTGAAATCTCTCCCCTTCGGATAGCTTCGTTAAATGCCTGTGCAATCCGAATCCGTCCGCTGCAGTCGGCATAGAGAATGCGTGCCTGCGAACCCACTACCAGATTGTTCGGCCCCGCCTGTTTTATCCAGTGCAGGTTGTCTTCCATTTGTTGTTTGATTTCTGCCGGTGCTTTTTCAGCCAATTCAGTTAAAACTTCCGCTGCAATCTGGTCGGTTTTTTCCAGATCGGCTGCTTTTCCCGATGTACAAACCCAGCGAAACGGACCAAATCCGTAATCAAAGAACAAAGGCCCCATAATATCCTGAACATAAGAAGGATAGCGGAATCCACCGTCGGCACCAAAAATTTGCGCACCCGCCCGGCTGGCTTCCAGTAAAAATGCATTGCCATAATCCCAGAAATACATTCCATTCTCCGATAATTTATTGATCGCATTTACCTGCCGGTGCAACGATTCGTAAACCATTTCCTTAAACTCAAGAGGCCTTTCAGCCATCATTTCGTTGGCTTCGTCAAACGACAACCCAACCGGATAATATCCTCCGGCAAACGGATTATGAAGGGAAGTCTGGTCGGAACCCAAATCGACCTGAATACTTTTTTCAGCCAGCTTTTCCCATAAATCCACCACATTTCCAAGGTAAGCCAGTGAGACGGCTTCCTTGTTTTCCCGTGCGTTCAACATCCGGCTTATCAGTTCATCAAGGTCAGAATACACTTCATCCACCCAACCCTGTTCGTAGCGTTTTTGAAGAGCCTGCGGATTGATTTCTGCTACCACGGAAACCATTCCGGCAATAACTGCTGCTTTGGGCTGCGCACCCGACATGCCACCCAATCCGCTGGAAACAAAAATTTTTCCCGCCGGAGACCCTGTTGAGTGAAAACGGGCTGCATTCAGCAGAGTAATGGTTGTACCGTGTACAATTCCCTGCGGACCAATATACATATACGAACCGGCAGTCATTTGGCCATATTGGGTCACTCCCAGTGCGTTGAATTTCTCATACTCCTCTTTTGTCGAATAGTTGGGAATCATCATTCCGTTGGTAACCACCACCCTTGGCGCATCAGGATGTGAAGGGAACAGTCCCATCGGATGGCCTGAGTACATTACCAGTGTTTGGCTATCGGTCATTTCGGCCAGATATTTCATTGTTAACCGGTACTGCGCCCAGTTTTGAAACACTGCACCATTTCCGCCATAGGTAATCAACTCATGCGGATGCTGTGCCACTGCCGGATCCAGATTATTCTGAATCATCAGCATAATGGAAGCTGCCTGTTTCGAACGGCAGGGATAATCTTCAACGGGCCGGGCAAACATTTTGTAATCAGGACGAAACCGGTACATGTAAATCCGGCCGTATCGCTGCAATTCATCCAGAAATTCGGGGGCCAAAACAGCGTGAAACGTTTTGGAAAAATAGCGCAGGGCATTTTTCAGGGCAAGCTTTTTTTCAGACTGCGTTAAAACATCTTTTCGCCTGGGTGCGTGGCTTACCGAAAAATCATACGGTTTTGCATCCGGAAGTTCCTCCGGAATGCCCTCTAAAATTGAATTTCTGAATTGTTCCTTTGTCATGATTTTTTCTTAGGTTTATCTTTTAAAAGATGAAATACAGCGGCAAATTAATGCCTTTCCCCGATAATCGGGATGATTTTTCACACATTTTGAAGATATTTGAAAGTTAAACAAATGAATTTGATTATGAAAAGAGGTACATTGATTCTTTTGGTTGCAGTGGCAGGAATGTTCCTGTCAAGTTGCGGATACAACAAAATGGTTGACATGGACGAACAGGTTTCGTCGCAGTGGTCGCAGGTAGAAAACGTTTACCAGCGCCGGGCCGATTTGATTCCCAACCTGGTAAATACGGTAAAAGGTTATGCCGAACACGAACAGGAAACGCTTACGGGGGTAATTGAAGCCCGTTCGAAAGCAACATCGGTAAACATCGATCCCAACAACTTAACTCCGGAATCCATTGAGCAGTTCAATCAGGCTCAGGAAGGACTATCTTCGGCATTAAGCCGTTTAATGGTGGTGGTTGAACGCTATCCCGACCTGAAAGCCAATCAGAATTTTCTTGATTTGCAGGCACAGCTTGAAGGAACTGAAAACAGGATTACAGTTGAGCGTATGAAATTTAACGAAGTAACGCAAACCTACAATTCATATATCCGGAAGTTTCCGCAGCTTATTTATGCCGGCATGCTGGGATTTGACAAGAAAAACTACTTTGAAGCACGTCAGGGAGCCGATCAGCCTCCGGTGGTGGAATTTTAATCCTGAAAGAAAATGAGTGTACGAAAATATTTTTCAGAAGAGAATAAACTGCAAATTATAAACGCCATACGCGTAGCTGAAACCAACACTTCAGGAGAAATTCGTGTACACATAGAAAAACATTGCAAGGGAAATGCGTTGGACAGAGCCGCCTATATTTTCGAAAAACTGGAAATGCACGAAACAAAGTTGCGTAACGCTGTTCTCTTTTACCTGGCTGTAGAAGACCACAAATTTGCCATTTTGGGCGACGGCGGCATCAACCAAAAAGTTCCGGAAAATTTCTGGGAAAAGATAAAAGAAGAAATGGGCTCCAAGTTCAGGGAAGGCAAGATAACCGAAGGACTTTCAACCGGTATTAAAAAAGCCGGAGAACAGTTGAAGCAACATTTCCCCTATCAAAAGGATGATGTGAATGAACTTTCCGACGAAATTTCGTTTGGAACTGATAATGAGGAGGAAAAATGAAAAAATTAATTTTCCTGTTAATTCTGCTGCAGAGCTTTTCAGCCTTATTTGCCGAAATACCTGACCGGCCGGTGCCGCCAAAACTGGTTAACGATTTTGCCGGAGTTTTAAGTCAGTCGGATGCAAATACCCTGGAAACAAAACTTGTGCAGTTTGCGCGCGAAACATCAACGCAGATTGTGCTGGTAACTGTTCCTGACCTGGAAGGATACGATGTCAGCGATTACGCCTTTCGGATTGGTGAAAAATGGGGCGTTGGACAGCAAGACAAAAACAATGGACTGGTAATACTGGTAAAACCGAAAACCGGAAATGAACAGGGCCGGGTTTTTATTGCCACCGGTTACGGCCTGGAAGGTGTTTTGCCC
>CAZCPH010000150.1:0-7674 GCA_964500105.1 uncultured Mariniphaga sp.
TATTACCGGCCCCACAGCAATTGGAAAAACCCGGATTGCAATTGAGGCAGCCAAATTTCTTCACACCGAAATTGTTTCGGCCGACTCGCGCCAGATTTACCGGGAACTGTCAACAGGTACAGCGGTTCCATCAGAAGAAGAACTGGCTGAGGTAAAGCATCATTTTATACACAGCCATTCCATTCTGGAGAACTACAATGCCAGCCGGTACGAAAACGACGCCATTAATTTACTCGAAGAACTGTATAAAAAATACAATTACGTTGTGCTAACCGGCGGCTCTATGCTATACATAGATGCTGTTTGCAAAGGCATTGACACCATGCCCGATGTGGATCCGGAACTGCGGAAAGACCTCAAAAACAGATTGCAGAAGGAAGGAATAGAAAGCTTACGCCTGCAGTTAAAAAAACTCGACCCAATGTACTACTCGCAGGTTGATTTAAAAAATCCGGCAAGAATTGTCCACGCACTCGAAATCTGCCTGATGACCGGAAAACCTTATTCCTCATTTCGGACATCGCCGGCTAAAAAAAGACCATTCACCATGCTGAAAATCGGACTCGACTGCGATCGTGCCGAACTCCACCGCCGTATAAACCAGCGGGTGGATAACATGCTGGAAGCCGGACTGGAAGCTGAAGCCCGGAAAGTTTATCCCAATAAAAATATAAATGCCTTAAATACAGTGGGATATCGTGAATTGTTCTCCTTTTTCGATGGTGAAATTCCGAGAGAAAAAGCCATCGAACTCATCAAACGAAATACCCGGCGCTATGCCCGCAAGCAGTTAACCTGGTTTCGAAACGATCCGGACATTACCTGGTTCAATCCGGCAGACACAGAAAAAATAATGAAATTTTTAAAAACCAATTTATCCCTGACATGAACAACTCCGGCAATTTCATCCTTCGTGTGTACGGCATTACAATAAACGAAGCAAAAGAGGTTTTGCTAACCGACGAATTTCAGGTGGGCATGAAAATGACCAAATTCCCCGGTGGCGGTTTAAACTTTGGTGAAGGAACCATCGATTGTCTGCGAAGGGAGTTCAGGGAAGAATGCAACGGGCAGGAAATTGAAAATATCCGGCATTTTTACACCACCGATTTTTTTCAGAAAGCATTGTTCTTCGAAAACCATCAACTTATTAGCATATACTACCTTATTGATTTGCAAAAACCGCTTCGGTTCACCGTTTCTAAAAAGCCGTTCGATTTTGAAAAAATGGAAAACGGCAGCCAGAGTTTCAGATGGGTGAAATTAAAAGATTTAAAAACTGAAGAATTGTCGTTTCCGATTGATAAATTTGTGGGTAACGAATTGAAAAAAAGGTTTAGATGAAAATAACCATTTTAGGTCCGGCACACCCTTTACGGGGAGGAATTGCGGCGTTGAACGAAAGGCTTGCCAAACAGCTTGTTGCTGAAGGCCACGAAGTAAATATTGTATCGTTCTCGCTGCAATACCCGAAATTGTTATTTCCAGGAAAAACGCAATTTTCAGATGAAAAAGTCAGTTTTTCGTTTCCTGTTACTCAGGAAGTAAATTCCGTTCATCCGCTTAACTGGCTGAAAACCGGCAAAAAAATCAGGCAGGCGAAACCCGATTTGCTGATTGTGCGATTTTGGTTGCCGTTTATGGCCATGAGCCTGGGTACCATCTGCAGCCTGGTGAAAAAAAACAGGCACACCAAAATCATTTCGATTGTAGATAATATCATTCCGCACGAAAAAAGACCGGGAGATAAATTTCTGAGCAACTACTTTGTCAAACATGTTGACGGGTTTGTTGCCATGTCGAAAAGCGTTATGAATGACCTCGCACTTTTTGATGCGGTGAAACCCAAAATGTTTTCGCCACACCCCATTTACGACCATTACGGAACAGTTGAACCGCGCGAAACCGCGATAAAGAAGCTGAGCCTGAATCCGCAGTACAGCTATGTTCTGTTTTTTGGCTTTATACGGGATTACAAAGGACTCGACCTGCTGCTGCAGGCATTTGGTGATGAATATTTTGGCCGGAATAAAATCAAACTGATTGTTGCCGGCGAGTTTTATGCCGATGAAACCAGGTACCTCAATCTTATGGAAGACCTGAAAATTAAAGACCGGGTTATTCTGAAAACCGATTACATTCCCAATTCTGAAGTGGAAAACTATTTTAACGCTGCTGACATCGTTGCGCAGCCATACAAGTCGGCAACCCAAAGCGGGGTAACCCAAATCGGTTATCATTTTAACAAACCCATGCTGGTTACCAATGTGGGTGGGCTTTCAGAAATTATTCCACACGGCAGGGCAGGCTATGTTGTGCCACCCGATGCAGAACAGATAAAAAATGCTTTAACCGATTTTTATGAAAACAACCGGGCAAACCGTTTCATTGAGAATGTGAAAAAAGAAAAAGAGCGATTCAGCTGGGATAAAATGACCCAAACAATTTACTCGCTCTTCGAAAAACTTAAGAAAAGCGCCAACAGTTAGAATTAAATATGAGTTAATAACAAAAACTTTTATTGTGATTTAATTGCCAGAATCTAAAAAATTAAAATCTTTGAATAATTGTTCAGATAAATTGAGCGGACAACAAATAAATTAATTAACAGACAGTTGCAGCACTTTAACAAAGCCGAAATACGACAAATTGAAGACCGCTACCAGGATTTCCTGAAGGCAATTAAAAACAAGTTTGATGCCGAGCGGCTTGCGCGAATCGAGAAAGCATTCCGGTTTGCCAATGCTGCACACGAGGGAATTAAACGTAAATCGGGCGAGCCTTACATTATCCACCCCATTGCCGTTGCCCGCATAGTGGCCAAAGACCTCGGGCTGGGAGCCACTTCCATTTGCGCAGCCATTTTGCACGATGTGGTTGAAGACACCGAATATTCCATCAACGACATTGAAAATATGTTTGGCGAAAAAGTAGCGCGCATCGTTGACGGACTGACCAAGCTTTCGGGTGATTTCGATTCACGGCAGGCCCTTACACTCAAAAAAATGCTGATGACCCTATCGGACGATGTGCGGGTTATTCTCATAAAAATTGCCGACCGTCTGCACAACATGCAAACCCTCGACTCGATGCCTCCGCATAAAAAAATTAAAATTGCCGGAGAAACCCTCTACCTTTATGTGCCAATTGCCCATCGTCTTGGCCTTTATGCCATCAAAAGTGAACTGGAAGAACTCAGCTTTAAACACAAGCATCCCGAAGAATACAACAAAATTTTACTGATGCTGCACAACCAGGAAGAAAAACGCAACTACCTGGTAAACGAGTTCATACGCCCAATAAAGGAAAAACTGAACGAAGAAAAAATTGAATGTACCGTAACCAACCGGTTAAAATCAACCTACTCCATCTGGCAAAAAATGCAAAAAAAGGGTGTCACCTTCAATGAAATATACGACATCCTGGCCGTGCGAATTGTAATAAAAGCCAAACCCGAAACTTCTGAAAAACGCCAGTGTTTTGACGTTCTGTCGCTGGTAACAGATATTTACAAACCCCGGCCCGACCGAATCCGCGACTGGATTACCATGCCCAAAGCCAACGGTTACGAATCGCTGCATGTTACTGTAATGGGACCGCAGGGGAAATGGGTTGAAGTGCAGATCAGAACCGAACGGATGGACGAAATTGCTGAACACGGATTTGCGGCTCATTACCGCTACAAAGACATCAGTACGTTCGAAAACGAACTGGATACCTGGATTGAACGCATCAGGGAACACTTGCAAACGCCGGATTCCGACGCATTTGAATTTCTTGACGACTTTAAACTGAACCTCTACGCGTCAGAAATTAACCTGTTCACCCCAAAAGGCGATATGGTTTCGCTGCCACAGGGCTCAACGGTTATCGATTTTGCCTACGAAATTCATACCGACCTGGGAAACAAATGCATTGGTGCCAAAATCAATTTTAAGCTGGTGCCCATAAGCCATGTCCTTGAGAATGGCGACCAGATAGAAATCCTGACGTCAGAAAAACAAGTGCCAAAACTGGAATGGCTCAAATTTGCCACCACAACCAAAGCACGCGCAAAAATTAAAGACGCCTTTAAGCTGGAAAAGAAAAAGCACGTGGATAAAGGCAAAGAGGTGGTAGAAGAAGCATTGAAAGCCGCAAAAGCTCCGGTTACAGCCAATAACCTGAAAAAAATAATTGCCCACTTTAATCTGAATAACAAAGATCAGCTCTATTCTGAAGTGGGAATGGGATTTCTGGAACTGGACAACCTCGATGAGATTCTGGGGAAAAAATCGCCCAACAAACTGGTGAAATACTGGAACATTACCTTCAGCCGGAAAAAGAAAGAAGAACCTGCGGAAATAAAACCGGAACCGGAAACCGAAACACCTCAGAAGCACCATAAAATTGACAAACGAAAACCTTTCCTGCTCAAGGAAGCACAGGACAATGCCTCCTTTTCACTGGCCAAATGCTGCAATCCGATTCCCGGCGATAAAGTTATTGGTTACCTGAGTACCGACGACCATGTTATTGTGCACAAAACCGGATGCAAGGAAGTCGAAAAATTCCTTTCGAGCCACGGCAACCACATCATTGCACTGGAATGGACAAAGTTCAAAAAGCAGGCATACCTTACCCGTTTGCGCCTTGAAGGGTTCGACAGGTTGGGCATTGTAAACGAAGTTACCAACGTAATTTCGAGACAACACAGCATTAACATGCGTTCAGTTAAATTCGACACCCACGAAGGCATCTTCGAAGGCGATCTTTTTCTCTACATTCACAATGCCGACGACCTGCACCACCTCATTTCAAGACTCGAAAAAATAAAAGGAATAGACCGTGTTTCACGGGATGAAAACCTTAACGATTAATTTTTATTTAGTCTTAATAACAAAAAAAATACTATTTTTGAGGCTTGTTTTAAAGGGCTTTTTATATGAACAATCATAAGACCAGAGAAACGGTCAGAAACATGTTTACGGAGTACCTGGAAAAAAACAGCCACCGTAAAACTCCTGAACGATTTGCCATTCTCGATGAAATTTATTCGCGGGACGGGCATTTCGATATCGAATCGCTGTATATTTCCATGAAGAATAAAAAATACAGGGTCAGCAGGGCCACCCTTTACAACACCATCGATTTGCTTTTGGAATGTAAACTGGTGGTAAAACATCAGTTTGGGAAAAACCTGGCCCAGTTTGAAAAAGCCTTTGCCACCATGCAGCACGACCATCTTATTGACACTTCGAACGGAAAAGTGGTTGAATTTTTTGATCCCAGAATTCGTGAAATTATTGAAGATGCCTGCCTGAAAAACAATTTTAAGCTCTCTCATCACACGCTCTACATTTACGGCCAGGCAATGAAAAAAGAATAGCTTCACAGCCATTAACATTGTTTAAAATCGCTGCCTGTTGAAATCTTTTTTGCAGGCTCTTCCAAAAATATTTGTACTTTTAAATCGCAGTTAAAAACCGTAGATTCTTGCAAAAAAGAATACTGTTTTACGATTTCTTTTTTTGAAAATTATAAGCAAAAAACAATGAAAGTTGATGTACTTTTAGGCCTGCAATGGGGCGATGAAGGAAAAGGAAAAGTGGTGGATGTTTTAACACCAAAATACGATATTATTTCCCGGTTTCAGGGCGGACCAAACGCAGGACATTCATTGGAATTCAACAATATAAAGCAGGTTTTGCACACTATCCCTTCAGGCATTTTCCGCGAGAATAAAATCAATGTAATCGGGAACGGCGTGGTTATAGACCCCATCGTTTTCAAAAAAGAAATTGAAGGGCTGAAAAAAATTGGTGTGGAACTTTCCAAAAACCTGTTCATCTCAAAAAAAGCACACCTCATATTGCCCACACATCGGCTGCTCGATGCCGCTTCGGAACAAAAAAAAGGCGAAACAAAAATTGGCTCAACCTTAAAAGGCATCGGACCAACCTACAAAGACAAAATTGGCCGCGAAGGGCTCAGGGTTGGCGATTTGCTGCATAATTTCGAAAGCAAGTACAAAGAGCGGATTGACAACCACCGGGTGATGCTTTCTGAATTTTTCAGGTACGACTACAAACAGATTCTGGCCGATTGTGAGCAGGATTGGTTTGAAGGTATAGAGATTCTGAAGTCGTTTCAGCTTATCGACACCGAACATTTCATCAACGATTCACTCAAAAAAGGCAAATCGGTTCTGGCCGAAGGAGCGCAGGGAACACTACTCGATATCGATTTTGGTTCGTATCCGTTTGTAACCAGCTCAAACACCATTTGCGCAGGAGCTTGCACAGGCCTTGGGCTCGCGCCGCAAAAAATAGGAAATGTTTACGGCATTTTTAAAGCCTACTGTACCCGCGTGGGCATGGGTCCGTTTCCTACAGAACTGCTCAACGAAACCGGCGATAAATTGCGCGATGCAGGCCACGAATATGGTTCTACTACCGGCAGGCCGCGGCGTTGTGGCTGGCTCGATCTGGTAGCACTAAAATATTCGGTGATGCTGAATGGTGTAACAGAACTCATTATGATGAAAGCCGACGTGCTCGATTCGTTTGAAACCATTAAGGTTTGTGTGGGTTACGAAATTGATGGCGAAGTGGTGGAATATTTTCCCTTTGAGCTGAACGACCATGTTAAACCGGTTTATGTGGAATTGCCCGGTTGGGAAACCGACCTGACCAAAATAAAAACCCAGGACGATTTTCCGGAACAACTCAACAATTACATCAGCTTTATTGAAGATGAAATGGGCATTCCGGTCACTATAGCCTCCGTGGGGCCAAACCGGGAACAAACCATTTTTCTGGAAAAAGCTTAATCTGCACGCCGGAAAAAATGATTCCCACGCCTTTAGTTTAAAAGATATCTTCGTTATCTTTAGGCATTCAGAAATTATTTAATTTTCTCGTTATGCCATTATCATCAAATCACTGGGGGCTTTACACCGATTTTTATGAACTGACCATGGCTCAGGGTTATTTTTACTGTGGGAAAAAAGATGACGTTGCCACGTTTAACTATTTTTTCAGAACCAACCCGTTCAAAGGTGGTTTCACCGTTTTTGCAGGTCTGCAGGATTTTCTGAGAATGCTTTCGGAATTTACGTTTAATGAAGCCGACATCGCCTATCTGGCGGGACAGGGTTTCAAGCAGGAATTTCTGGATTACCTTTCCGAATTCCGGTTTTCGGGCGATATTCACAGTGCAAGCGAAGGAGAAATAATGTTTCCCAATGAACCGGCACTGCAGATTGAAGGCAATATTATTGATTGCCAGTTAATTGAGAGCCTTTTACTCAATATCCTGAATTTTGAATCGCTGATTGCCACCAAAGCCTTTCGCATTAAACTGGTAGCCAACGACAAGGTTTTTTCCGATTTTGGCCTGCGCAGGGCACAAGGTCTTGGATCACTGCATGCCAGCCGGGCTGCCGTAATTGGCGGAGCATCGTCAACCTCCAATGTTATGGCGGCAAAAATATTCGACATTCCTGTTTCCGGAACGCAGGCCCATTCGTGGATTCAAAGCTTCGACAGTGAACTGGAAGCATTCAGAACTTTCGCGAAAATTCATCCCGAAAACACTGTCTTGCTTGTGGATACCTACGATACATTGAAATCCGGTGTGCCAAATGTCATTCAGGTGGCCAAAGAGATGGAAAAAGACGGACACAGGTTGCGG
>CAZCPH010000151.1:0-7665 GCA_964500105.1 uncultured Mariniphaga sp.
TGCAGAAATTCCGGTGAAAATGGGGGTAGTTTCTGATTCTTACGAAGATTTTTCGAGCGTAAAAGTGCTTTTTTCCACCAATAATTTTTCTACGGTGAAATCAGCTTCTTTGACGCAAACTGGTACAGCCTATAATTTTGAAGGCAACTTACCGCTTGACTTTGCCACCGGTAAAATTCAATACTATGTTGAAGCACAGACAACTGACGGACGTATTTTCAGAAATCCTGCAGAAGCACCGGCAAAAAGTTTCACTCTGCGCATTGGTCCCGACTACTATGTGCCCGATCTGTTTCACAATCCGGTTAAAGTTCTTGCGGGAGCTGTTTCCGGACTCGATCTGAGCGCCGAAGCCAAAGATAATTTGGGAATAAAATCGGTTACTGTGGAATATAAAATCAACGGTAAACTTCAGGAACCGTTTTCACTGGAAGCCGGTGAAGAAAACCTTTTTTCAGGCAGATTGCAGTTCCCTGAACAAGTTGGAACCAACGACCTGGTGGAGTACAGGCTTACCGCAATCGACAATTCGTCGAGAGGAAACAAGCGTTCGTTTCCCGCACTTGGATTTCAAAAAGTGAAAGTAACAGATGCATACGAACCGGTTAGAGGTTATTTTACCGATTTTAACGGAGCTGACGATGACTTTGCTGTTTCCGATTTTGGGATTTCAACCATAAGTGGTTTTTCAGGAAACATTTTGCACACGCAAAATCCATATCCGGTTTCAGCTCTCGGGCAGGAAAACTACAACCTGTTTGCCCAGCTTAAGTACCCGGTAATTGTTCAATCCAATGGCCAGCTCTCTTTCGATGAGGTGGTTCTGGTGGAGCCGGGAAGCCGGGAAGCTCAGCCACAGGTTTGGGATTTTGTGGTGGTTGAAGCAAGTAAAGATGGCGGAATCAGCTGGATTCCTCTAACCGGTCAGTATGATTCGGGAATAAATGAAACCTGGTACACTGCCTATAAAAATAGTTTTTCAAACAACACATCTGAGGCCAAACCTCACGAAGGAATGTTTGTAAATCGTACCATTAACCTGACCCAAAACACAGGTCTGGAACCCGGCGATACCGTACTGTTTCGTTTCAGAATGGGTTCCGACAATTCTGTAAATGGCTTCGGATGGGCTGTTGACAACCTGAAAATTCAGGAGTTGCAAACCGGCACAGAAGAACTGTTGGCAACAGGCAGTTACCAGGTTTATCCCAATCCGGCTACCAGTCACCTGTTTGTGGAATGGCCAGAATCGGCAGAAAATAACCCGGTTGAAATCGTGCTGTCTGATTTGCACGGTAGAACCATTCGTCAAAAAACAGAAACCGATACCTTCTATTCACCAAAAACACAACTCGATGTTTCGGGTATTCCCCCGGGAATTTATTTGGTAAGCATAAGCAACGGAGAACAAATAGTATCCACAAGCAGAATAATTAAGAATTAATCGATAAATAATTGATTTTAAGAAATATAACAATAAAAACAGACAAAATGACAACATTATTGATTTTAGGATTTGGAGCTTCTTTTACAGGTTTTGCAGCATCAGTTTATTTAATGTATAGACTGCTATCGTCAAAAAGGCAAAAAGTAAAGCCATTTTAATCGGCCGATTTCCTGTATGGTAAAATGTCTTTTTCAACTTTTTCTTACCTTCGTCGGTTTATATAAGCTTGAAATAGATTTTATCCATGCAAAAAGTGCTGTTAGTTATCCTGCTGCTAATGGGAGGTTTTTCTTCTTCAGCGCAGATGTTGTGGCCGAAACATAAAAGAGTTCCCGCGCCACCGGTTTGTTATGCTTCTGATGAGGTGCACAAAAGTTTTATTCCACCGCCACAGGAGTTGCAGAATATGCTGAAATCGGCGGAAAAGAAATCTGAAATTGTAGTGCATTACAGTCTTTTTCCGCCTGAAGCCAAAGAAGCTTTTGATTATGCTGTGGGCATTTGGGAACAATTAATTGAATCACCTGTTCCAATTCATTTGCAGGCCAACTGGCGGCCACCTGGTCAAGATCAGGCAAACAGTCTGGGATGGTGTTCTCCTTCCAATTTTTACAAAAATTTTCCGGGTGCACCCAAAAAAGAAGTTTATTACCCTGTTGCTCTTGCCGAGAAATTGTCGGGTACAGAAATGACCGGCAGCAGCCAACCTGATATGACAGCCGAGTTCAACAGCGAAATAAACTGGTATTTTGGTACTGACGGAAATACTCCGATGTTTATGTATGATTTTGTTTCGGTGGTTTTGCACGAAGTTGCACATGGGCTTGGGTTTTACGGATTCTTTTTTGTTGATGGCGACGAGGGCGGCTACGGAAGATGGGAATACGGTGATTTTACATCCTATGACTGTATGGTTGAAGGACATTATCACAACGGATTAACTGATACTGCCTATTTTTCAAACCCTTCGCTAAAACTGAAAAATGCCCTGATTTCAGGGTTGTTGTACGCCAACAGCCCCGTGGTTCTTGCAACCGAAAATAATGTCAGACCCAGGCTTTGGGCTCCCTCTCCATGGGATAACGGATCCAGTATTTACCATTTAAATACCAATATTTATCCGGCCGGCAATGAGAATTCTTTAATGACCCATGCCTTTGGGCGCGGCCAGGCAGTTCATGATCCGGGGCCGTTTACTTTGGGGATATTTGCTGACATGGGATGGAAGAACACCCGCATTGAAAGTAAGCCGGTGAAAGACCGTGAGGAAATCGGTCCGTTGCATTTTGAAGCAGATATTTCCAGTGATTACACTCTGGATACAACCAGACTGTTTGTGGTCATTTCCACCGATTCTTTCACTGAATCAAGCGATTCTATTCCTTTAATACTTAACGAAGCAGGCGGTTATGATGCCAGCTGGACACCCGATGCAGGAAATACCATGATTGGTTATTACATCACAGTTGCCGATGACAAAGGCAGAACGTTTACTTTGCCAAATGACGCTCCTGCGGGATTCTTTCAGGTGAATTTTGGCCCGGACAATACTTTTCCGGGAATTGAACATACCCCGATTCCCTATTATTTTACGAATGGTAAAAGCTTAAAGATTGAAGCCGAAGTATCAGACAATCTGGGTGTTGATACCGTTTTTGTGGATTATTCTGTTAACGGGGTTCCCCAATCTCCGTTTGCCCTTTCTGTTGAAGCAGATGACAATTACTCTGCCCTGTTTCCGTTTGATGACAGCCTGCTGAAGGATGGCGATGTGATCGAATACAATTTAACCGCCGTCGATGCTTCTTCAAACCAGAACACACGCAGAATTCCGCTGAGAGGAACTTTTTCGTTCAAAGTTGAACACATGTTTGATCCCATTGGCGCTTATCAGAACAATTTTGACAATCCAACCAGCGACTTCATTCTTTCTGATTTCGATGTATTTACTGCACAGGGATTTGAAAACGGAGCGTTACACAGTTCGCATCCGTATGCAAGCCCGGAGGTTGATGACGGGGAGTTAAATTTTATAACAATTCTGAAGTATCCGGTTATTTTGAATGAGAATTCAGACATGAGTTTTGATGAAATTGTGCTTGTGGAGCCCGGAACGACCGGGACAGATTTTGGCGATTTTGAGTTTTGGGATTATGTTGTTGTGGAAGGCAGCAAAGACCTTGGCGAAACGTGGTTGCCGGTAACCGACGGATATGATGCAAGCGCGAATTCGTCGTGGAAAACCATATACAATGGTTCCATTACCGGAAATAATTCAACAGCAACCGGTAATCCTGAATTATTTGTAACCCGGCAAATCGATATTCTTGAAAACGGTAATTTTTCTGCAGGTGATACTGTTCTTTTCAGATTCCGGCTTTATTCCGATCCCTACGCCAACGGCTGGGGCTGGGCAATCGACAATCTGAGGATACAGTCGCCGGTTTCAGTTTCACCGCTGGTACTCTCGCCCGGAAATTTTGAGGTATTTCCCAATCCGTTTACACGAACTTTTAAAATTGAAACCCATTTAAACAGTAGGGTTGACGAACTTCAGTTCGACATATATAATATGTATGGACAAAAAGTTCAATCCACACTGCTTCGTCAGGTTACGGGAAAAGTTTCGGAAAATATTGAACTGCAAAAGGCAACCAGCGGCATGTATCTGTTGGTGGTAAAGGAAAACGGAAGACAGGTTTTTACGAAAAAATTAATTCATAATTAAAAATAATAGCTATCTTTGCTTCCAGTTTATAAGAAAATGAAATCAATCAATAACAATACATATTTTTACTGGTATTTTTATTTTGGTTCTGAAAGCGGGATCAACCAGTAAGGTATTGTTACAGATAAAAGTATTTTGCCAAGGGTCCCGGAATTTCCGGGACTTTTTTTTTAAAAGAAACAGAGATGAAAGTAACAGTTATAGGACTCGGATTAATAGGCGGATCGCTGGCGAAGGATTTACGACGAACAAAATTCGCAACGGAATTAACCGGAGTGGATGCCAGTGAAGCGCATGCAAATGAAGCTCTTAAGCTGGGTTTGGTTGATCGTATTGCACCAATTGATGCGGGAATAAGGAATGCCGAATTGGTTATCATTGCCATTCCGGTAGATAAAGAGCTTGAGATTCTTCCTTTGGTACTCGACGGAGTTGATCGCAACACCACGGTAACCGACATGGGTTCAACCAAAAAAGTAATTACCAATGCCGTTAAAAATCATCCCAAACGGAAGCAGTTTGTTCCGGCACACCCCATGTCGGGAACCGAAAATTCGGGTCCGTCAGCAGCTGTTGATGAGCTGTTTAAAGAGAAGATTGCCATTATTTGCGACCACGAAGAGTCCGGGCCACAGCACCTTGCACTGATAGAAAAAATGTTTCAGGCACTTGGGATGGATATCGCTTATATGTCGTCTGACGAACAAGACCACAGCACTGCTTTTGTTTCGCATTTACCCCATGCTGCAGCATTTGCACTTGCCAATGCTGTTCAGGCAAAAGCCGACCGCAATATTATTTTCGATTTGGCCAGCGGCGGATTCCGTTCAACAGTAAGGCTGGCAAAAAGCTCGTGCACCATGTGGAAGCCTATTTTTGAACAAAACAACCACTATGTGGTTAACTCTCTGGATGTTTATATTCAGCATTTACAGCAGTTTCGCGACTGTATGAGGAACAATGAATTTGAAAAACTGGAAGAACTTATATTAAGCGCCAATAAAATCAGAACAATTCTTGATGGTGAACACCCCCATTTCATAAAAAACGAAGAAAAGATTGTGAAACTTTATACAAAATAACAATGAGTACAAATTTTGAAATCAACCCGATAAAAGAGTGGCTTCCCCACATTAACAATCCGTTGCTGATCTCAGGGCCTTGCAGCCTTGAAACCGAACAGCAAACACTGGAAACAGCGAAATTACTGGCCAAAGACCCCCGCGTGTTTGTGTATCGGGGAGGAGTGTGGAAACCGCGGACACGGCCCGGATCGTTTGAGGGAGTGGGCTCCATCGGTTTGAAATGGCTGCAATTGGTGAAAAGAGAAACCGGTTTGCCTGTTGGTACCGAAGTTGCCAATGCTCAACATACGGAAGAAGCGTTGAAAGCCGGTCTGGATGTTGTCTGGATTGGCGCGCGCTCAACTGCCAGCCCTTTTGTGGTGCAGGAAATTGCTGATGTTGTGAAAGGAAGCAACGCTGTGGTGATGATAAAAAATCCTGTGAATCCGGATGTTCAGCTTTGGGTTGGCGCAATTGAACGTATTTACCAGGCGGGTATTAAAAGCATTGTGGCCATTCATCGTGGTTTCACACCCTTCAGAGACACGGTTTACCGCAATTACCCCAACTGGAAAACAGTGATTGAATTGCGCCGGCTGTTGCCAAACCTTCCGATTATTTGCGACCCCAGCCACATTGCCGGGAAACGGGAACTGCTTTTTGAAATTTCCCAGAAAGCATTTGACATGGGTATGGAAGGACTGATGATTGAATCGCATATCGACCCGTCGTGTGCGTTAAGCGATGCAGCACAACAGGTAACTCCGGCCGATTTGGCAAAATTGCTCGACAAGCTCGTCATAAGGCATCAAACAGCCAACAATCCCGAATTTGAGAACCGCCTGGATATGCTGAGAAGCCGGATTGATGCCATCGACTCTGAATTGCTCGAAATGCTTTCGTCGAGGGTTGAAATTGTAAAGGAAATTGGCAAGTATAAAAAGGAAAACAATGTTACGGCATTGCAAATCAACCGCTGGTCGCAGCTTATGGAAAACCGGGTTGACACGGGTAAAAAACTCGACCTGAATGAGACCTTTGTGAAAATACTTTTCCAGTTAATTCACGAAGATTCGGTAAGAATGCAAACCGAGATTATGGATTCGGAATAGATTTTTTTGCCAGCCCTGTCAGGCTGCGTTTCATGGCTTTTTCTATGGTGGCGAAATCGAGGATTTCTTTTCCGATATAGATAAAAAAAACGGCTTTTTTCGATGTGTTTTCGTTGTATGCCAGCAAATGTTTGTTTAAACGATAGGCTTCGCGCATGCGGCGTTTAATCAGATTGCGCTGCACTGCTTTTTTATACAGCTTTTTGCTCACGGTAAAAGCAACCCGGGCAGGATAGGATTCCTGGAAATCAGTTTCGGTAAAAACAACTTTCAGCGGATAAAATAAAAATGTTTTTCCTTCAGAAAACAATTTGTCGATCTGTTTTTTACTGCGCAGCCGTTCTGCCTTTTTAAAGGTAAAACCTGTGTTGGTTACAGTATTTTCCGATGTATTTTCCATGAAGTACAAAAAAGGCTGCCTGCTTTAGATGCAGACAGCCTTTCAAAGTTAAATATTTTTTGTTCTAATTGCTTTTATTTACTTTTTTGATGTACTGCTCCAAAGCCATGGTCATCGACGGGGCCTGCGCAGTGGGTGCCTCAATGTCGAGCCTCAGCCCGGCTTCGCGAACAGCCTGTGCTGTGGTTGGGCCAAAACAGGCAATTCGGGTATTGTTTTGCTCAAATTCGGGAAAGTTCTGGTACAACGATTTAATACCCGAAGGGCTGAAAAATACCAGAATATCGTAGTTAACATCCCGTAAATCAGATAAATTACTGCTTACTGTACGGTACAGAATCGCTTTGGTGTAGTTAAATCCACCTTTTTCCAGTAACTCCGGAATTTCCTGTTTGTGTATGTCAGACAGCGGAACCAGAAAACTTTCGTCTTTGTGCTTTTTCATCAGCGCGGTTAAATCGGAAAACTTACCGTTTCCGTAAAAAATCTTCCGTTTCCGGTAAACGATGTATTTCTGAAGGTAGTAAGCTGTAGCCTCTGAAATACAGAAATATTTCATCGTGTCGGGAATGGTTAGACGGAGGTCCTGACTGATACGGAAAAAATGATCGATAGCAGTTCGGCTGGTAAAAATTACGGCCGAATGTTCGAGAATATGAATACGGGTTTGCCGGAATTCTTTCGCAGAAACCCCTTCGACCTGGATGAACGGCCTGAAATCAATTTTTACATTGTGCTTTTCGGCCAGGTCAAAATAAGGTGATTTTGCCGTTGACGGTTCTGGTTGTGAAACCAATATACTCTTGATTTTCAAAATACGCTTTTTTAAGTTTAACTATACCCAATCCCTTATACCACCATAATCTTATAAAGTAAAACCAAGGGTAAAATTTCAAGGGTACAAAAGTATAAAA
>CAZCPH010000152.1:0-7648 GCA_964500105.1 uncultured Mariniphaga sp.
GGAAACTTCAATATCCTTATCGTTGTAACAATCCCGCATGGCCCAAAGGGCAAGACGTTTTCCCACATCCTGTTTGTTACGCGGATGGATGTCATCGGCCTCGCCAATGTCGATGGCCAGTGCCATTCCGGTGTTTGGCAGCGAAAGAGTTTTGGTTTGTGCCTCGCGCAGTTCTGCCCAGTCGCTTTCGCCAGGCTCATTTGGCGGCTGTGTGTAATTCGCCAGCGAAACAAACAAAAACGGGAAGTCACCTTGTTGCCAGTGGTTGCGCCAGTCGTTTATCAGTGCCGGAAAAACGCGCTGGTACTGTTTTGCCCGTCCGGCATTCGATTCGCCCTGATACCAGATGGCACCTTTTATTCCGTAAGGAACCAGCGGATTAATCATGGCATTAAACAGCAATGTAGGATAAGAATTGGGACCTACGTTCACCGAGCCGACTTCAGCTTTCGAAATTCTGAACTTCCAGTCGCCGGAAATGTCCATTTTTTCATTTCCGATAGCCAGAAACTGGTTTTCAGGGTCACCCCAAATACCGCCGTTTCCACCGGTATCCTGAACGCGCACTACAATCATATTTTTGCCAGGGTTCAGGTATTTTTTGTCGATGGTGTAGATCCGGTCTTCATCATAGTTGTCCGTGCGGCCAATTTCTATTCCGTTAATAAATGTGATGTCCGAATCGTCCACTTTCCCCAGATGAAGGGTGAGGTTGGCATTGGTATATTCTTCATTTAGCTGAATCTCTTTACGGTACCAGCCAATACCGTCAATGTCGATGTATCCCTGATTTTCCCAGTACATGGGTGTTTTGATGCTGCGCCAGTGGCCATCGCTGTAATCGAGGCTTGCCCACACCGGTTTACCGTCAGCCATTCCTTGGTCTTCGGTCGGAACTTCACCGCCCAGCAACTCTTTTATCTGATTGAGGCGGGCTTTTCGGTAGCTTTCCAAATCCATCTGCTGTAAATCATTCAGTTTTTCCCTGAAATCGGGGTCGCTGCTGATGGTGTTCGGACTGATCCAGGTTTCCGCCACTGTCCCACCCCATGATGTATGAATTAGTCCGATGGGTACATTCAATTCCTGATGTAAATCTCTTCCGAAAAAATATCCAACGGCAGAAAAACCCGCTACGGTTTCGGGTGAACATTCAACCCACTCGCCATCGGAAATATCATCCTGTGGAAACTGAGCAACAGTTTTTGGTACAGTAAACAGTCTGATTTTGGGGTAGTTGGCAGCAGCAATTTCCTCCTCTGCATTGTTGCTGTTGTCAACGCGCCATTCCATGTTCGACTGACCCGAACAAACCCATACTTCGCCAATCATCACATTTTGCAATTCAATGGTATTCTTACCTTTTATAACAAGGTTATGCGGACCGCCATAGTCCTGAACCGGCAAATTAACGTTCCATTTCCCTTGGTTGTCTGCTCTGGTGCGGACTGTTTTCCCGTTGAAAGTTACGGCTACCCGTTCACCTTTGTCGGCCCAACCCCATACCGGAATTTCAATGCCTTGCTGCAACACCATATTGGAACTGAAAATTTTGGGAACTTTTACATCGGCCTGTGCATTAAAAAACACAAATACAAAAGCAACCGCTGCCAATATCGATCTGTTTATCTGTTTCATTTTACTGTAACTTAAATATGGATTCAAAGCTATTAATTTTTTGGGTTTCTGAATTCAAATTTGGAAGGGAATGAATTTATGCGGGATAAATCTGGTGCAAAAAAGTAATTTCGGAACAAAAAGTCTTACTTATATTTTTTTGGAATTCTCCTGTTAAACAAATACTTTTTCGCAATAACTAAAATCTTATTAAAATTTTTTAATAATTATTTGCATTTAACGAAATTCTTTATTTAACTTGCACCAGTTTTTATAACCAAAGCTATGATACTGCTTGCCGATACGATAAAAGGTGAACTGACAGGAACCCAGCTGAAAAAATATCAGCAAAAAAAGAAGATTTTAAACCTGTTGTACAGAAACGATACACTTTCGGGGCCAATAATTGGCAAGCGAATTGGCGTGAGCCTTCCCACCGCAATTTCCCTTTTGAATGAATTAACGGATTTGAATTATGTGGAACAGAGAGGTACGGGAGAATCGCGCGGTGGAAGAAAACCCACCCTTTTTGGACTTTCCGACAATTCAATTTATATTCTGGCCTGCGAAATTGAGCGCTACCGGGCAAAATTGATAGTGTACAATTCGCACAACAAGCCGGTAACTCCCCTGATGAAATTCGACACATCAATTGATGACGATCAGCTCACAGATAAAATTTTTCAGCATGCCCGCCAGCTAATTGATGAAAACAACATTGACGAAGAGCGCCTTTTGGGTATTGGCATTACTATGCCCGGACTTATTGACGAAGAAAAAGGCATAAATTATACCATTAAAAACAAAGCATTTCAAAACGTTAAACAGCGGCTGGAAGAAAAGTTTGAAAAACTGGTTTATGTGAATAACGACGCCCGTATGCAAGCTTACGGGGAATACGTTTTTGGCGCAGCAAAAGGCCATAAAAATGCCATGGTGGTCACATGGAGTTACGGGGTTGGCCTTGGTTTAATTGTGGACGGCAAGCTTTACAACGGCGCTTATGGATTTGCCGGAGAGCTATCCCACATTCAGCTTGTGGAAGACGGAAACCTTTGCATTTGCGGCAAACGGGGCTGTCTGGAAACCGTTGCTTCGGCCTATGTTTTGGTCAGAGAAGCGAAAAAAGGAATTGAGGAAAATAAAATTTCGCAGCTTACCCGGCAGTTTAAAAACCGTCTGGACGAACTGAAACCCGAAGATGTAATCAATGCGGCAAAAGCCGGAGATGAATTCTCCATCCATTTGTTACATCAGATTGGACTGGCTTTGGGCAAAGGATTATCGATTACCCTGCAGCTTCTGAACCCCGATATTATTGTTTTGGGAGGCCCGGTGTCGGCAGCCAACCAGTTTGTACTGACATCCATTCAGCAATCACTCAATAAATATTGCCTCGAACAAATTTACTCCAACACAAAAATAGTGGTTTCCGATATCTGGGAACAGTCGGGTTTACTGGGCGTAACTGCCATGATGTACCAGAAAATTTTTTGTGATTAATTTCATATATAATAATTGTAAATAAAAGAAGAGTGAATCTAAATTCTAATTTAAATTAAAAAATCTATGCGAAAGATTTTGTTAACACTGACGATGTGCATTGTTCTGGCAGCCGGAGCAATGGCACAGCAAACAGTAACAGGAACTGTTACTGACGTTGAAGGTCTTGGAGTTCCCGGAACAACAGTCCTTCAAAAAGGAACGAACAATGGTACGGTAACTGATGCCAACGGGAATTTCTCAATTAATGTTCCCGGTGATGCAACACTGGTATTTTCTTTTGTTGGAATGAAAACAATAGAAGAACCCGTTAACGGAAGAAGCCGGATTACAATCACGATGTTATCTGAAGATGTTGGCCTGGATGAAGTTGTTGTTACCGCTTTAGGTATTAAGCGCGATACCCGTGCATTAGGTTATTCCATAAGCAGGGTTGAAGGCGTTGATTTGGTTAAAGCAGGTGTAACCAGCAACCCGTTAACATCGCTTTACGGAAAAGCTGCCGGTGTTGGCATTCAGGCAACTGCTTCGGGCCCCATGGGTGGTATGAAAATCAACATCAGGGGAGCTCAGGGACTGGAAAGCACATCGGGAACCCGTCCTTTATTTGTTGTTGACGGAGTTCCGATTTACGACTCTGAGTCCAGTATGGCTTCTAGAAACTACAACCCGTTGAATTCATTTGACTTTGGTTCTGCAGTTAACGACATTAACGTAGAGGACATTGAGTCGATGGAAATTCTTAAAGGAGCAAAGGCGTCTGTACTTTATGGTAGTGCAGGTGCTAACGGTGTTGTGTTAATTACAACCAAAAATGGAAGCGGCACAAGAGGTTTGGGTGTTCAAATTTCTTACGGACAGGAAATTTATGTACCTGTTTCCTATATTGATTTCCAGAATGAATTTGGTTCAGGACAAAATGAATATTCATTTGACTGGGAAGACGAAGCACAAACTGTTCGCAGAACTGTAAGTGACCGTCAGAACTTTGGTCCTGCTTTCGATGGTTCACCCATCAAGTTTTTCGACGGTTCAATCCGGGAATATCTGCCTTACAAAAACAACTATCTCGATATGTTCAACGATGGTTCTTCAAAGAATTTCCAGGCAGCTATTCAGGGTGGAAATGAAAAAGGTAACATGCGACTTGCCTTTTCAAATTTCGACTACAACGGGATAACCCCGAATCAGGGACAGACAAAAAATTCAATAAGTTTTAGCGGACAAATGAATGCCTCTGATTTCGCGAAATTTGAAATTACCCAAAACCTGTATCATACCGAATCTCAAAACCGTATGTCTAACATACAGCACCTCATTGCATGGGGAACTTTTAACCGTGATTACGACATCAAAACGGCAATGAATTCATGGAAAGATGAAAACGGATATATGGTTGACCTGAATACTTTGGGAAATCTGGACGATGCCGGCTGGGGATGGCCTTCGGCTTTTCTCGATCCAAACAACATCAACGACGGTTTCTTTAACCTGATGTGGACGATGAATGAAAACCGGTATGTTGACAAACGTATAAACTCAATCACATCGGCAAAAGCTACGTTTACTTTTCTTCCCTATTTAGGCATGATTATGCAAGGCGGGTTGAACTACACCGATACCGACTACACAAACAAGGTTATGCCCTATCGTAAAAACGAAGAAACAGGAAAATTTCAGGGCGGTAGGTTCAGTTTTGAAAGACAAAGAAATATGATTCAAAACTATGAAGCTTTCCTGACTTTCAACGAGTCGTTCGTAGATGATAAACTTAACATTTTTGCATTTGCTGGTCCTGCTTACAGGAAAATTGAATACAATAAAGTAAATGTTGGAACCCGTGGAAACAGTAAATTTCCGGGATTCTGGTCGTTAACCAACCACGATCAGTGGCCGGCAAGTTACGACAGCTATGTTTCAGGATACGACCTGGAAAGTGAAACGCTTTACAGTGTTTTAGGTCAGGGAACAGTTTCCTGGGGAATGGAATATATTTTGGAATTTCAGGCACGTAACGACTGGTCGTCAACCCTGCCCAAAGCAAACCGTTCTTATTTCTACCCGGGAGCTTCATTTACCTGGAACTTTACCGAAACTTTTGATATTCACAATATAAATTACGGTAAACTTTATTTCTCATGGGCTGATGTTGGTCGTTCAGCAAACCGCTATTATGCACTCAGAACATACAGCATCAATACATTGCCGGCGCCAAACACGAATGTAAACGATGTAAGTGGTCCAACCGATTTGTTTTCAGGAGACCTGAAACCTGAACGTAAAAGGGAATTTGAAGTTGGTACCAGTATGAGGTTTTTTAAAGACAACCGCCTGGAGCTGAATTTGTCGTATTACAACAGTATGTGGTACAACCAGATAATGGCCCTTCCTATTCCGGCTTCTTCGGGCGCTAACCAAATCAGGATTAATGCTGGTGAAATCAACAATTCAGGTCTTGAGTTATTCCTGAATGGTGCAATCATTGCATCAAATCCTTTCCGTTGGGAAATGACCTTCACTGCTGCCCGCCAATGGGATAAAATCAATAAATTGTATCCGGGAATTACCCAGAAAAATGAATACGCCGGAAACCTGATCAGAAGAAAAGCGGAAGGAGAAAGAATGAATACGCTTTGGATTCAGGATTATGCAAGAGATGAAAACGGAAACCGAATGGTTAACGACAATGGTTTGTATTACCTCTCCACAGATCCTGAAGATGAAATCAACATTGGCACAACCAACACCGATGTTTACGGTGGTCTGTCAACAAACTTCTATTTACAGGGAGAATGGGGTATGCTTAACCTGATGGGTGCATTAGACTACAAACTTGGCGGAAGCATTCTTTCCTACTCCAATTTCTATCTGAAAGGAAACGGTTTAACAACAGAAACTCTTGAAGGCAGACCCGGACACGGAGGTTTAACCTGGACCGAAACCCTTGCCGACGGCACAACCCGTGAACGACATGACGGTATGATTCTTCCTGGTGTGAAGCAGGATGGAACACCCAACGATATAATGGTTTCAGCCAGAGATTACTATTCAACATATATTCACGATATGGGTACCGGATGGCAACCTGACATGATTTCTGAAAACAACTATGTAAAATTCAGAGAACTGGCTTTAACCTACACGCTGCCCAAAAAATTCTCAGATGAATTGAAAATGCAAAAGTTATCGGTTGGTTTTACCGCCCGTAACCTCTTCTACATATACAAAAGCATAAAAAACATTGATGCTGAGTCGATGCTGGGTACAGGAAACGACAGCTGGATTGAAAACACAAACTTTCCATCGCTTCGTTCCTATGGATTTAAAGTAAACCTTAGTTTCTAATTTATCAAATCAATTGAATATGAAAAAGTTATTAATATATATTTTGATAATCCCCCTTTTATTGGGATCGTGTGATGAGCAACTGGACAAAGACTGGCAAGATCCGCAGGTTTACCAGCCTGAGCCCGATGAGGTTGTTTCGGGTCTGTTTACCCATATGCAGAAAACCCGTTTCTGGATGAAAGACTACGGCGAATGGTACTGGTATTTATCGGGTTGGTATTCAAGCTTCGTAGGTATTTCGCAATTGGGTGAGTTTTTGCCGTACTCTGATGCTTATATCAGTTTCTGGGCAGACTGGCGATTCGGTGAACTGGAAAATTTTGTGGATAATGCCAATGGCAATACCCACGGAAAATTCACTCGTTTTTATACTGATTTGAATAACTACGGTTTAATTCGGGATGAGGTGGCTGGCCTGGAAGGAACGGAATTGGATAACAATGTTATCTACCTTAAATTAGCCACCGTTCTGAAAAACATTGTGGCACTGCAAACGGTCGATCTGTTTAACAGTATTCCATATTTTGATGCGTTCCAGGGAACACAAGGTGTCTTTTTTGCCGAATATGATGACCCCATGGAGATTTACAAATCTGTTATTGAAGAATATCAGGTTATAGCAGGTGAATTGCCAGGCATTTATGCGAAAATGTCAGATTTATCGAAAAATACTTTTGCCACACAGGATATTTTCTTCAAAGGCGATGTCAATAAATGGGTGCAGTTCATTAATGCACAAACACTAAAATCAAGCATCCGCTTGGCTGGTGTGGCAGAAGATTTTGTAAAACCTTATCTTACCGAAGCAATTAAAAATCTACCTACAGAAGATTTCACTTTCTCTTCTCCACAAGTGAATGAAAACCGTATAGGAAACTCTGCGGGTGGTATTTTCCAACGTGGATTGTACGAGCAATTTTATGCGCTTACCATTCCCGACGTGATTATGACCCGCATGAATCATGGCGAAGATATTTATGAACCGGAAACCGACGACCCGCGTTTGCCGGTATTAACCATGGGATTCACAAAAACCGGCACCGCCGAAAATGTTGAATATTACGGGTTCCATGGTGGCGCTGGTGACGCCGATGCAAAATGATGTGGTGGACCTTGACGGTTTGGCAAGGCTGGTGGAATGGCACGTTCAAAACGGTACGGACGGTATCGTGGTGCTGGG
>CAZCPH010000153.1:0-7572 GCA_964500105.1 uncultured Mariniphaga sp.
GGGGCAGACTGTAAATCTGTTGGCAGTGCCTTCGGAGGTTCGAATCCTCCTCTCCCCACAATTAAAAGGGTTAAGTTGTTTAAAATCAGCTTAATCCTTTTTTTGTTGAACAACAGTTGCACAACTTTTCTGAAACCTGATAAAATTCTTATTTTTACCACCAGCCAAAAAACAACCACTATGGTACTTCGCGAATCCATCAGGGAAATATTATCGGAAAAGAAAATTCGTAAGGAAGGATTGCATGTGAAACACATTGCAAGGCATGTGATTAATCAGAACAAAACGCTTTTTTCAAATGAACAGGATTTCTCTTATGAAATCATAAAAAGCAGAATTAACCAGATTTTGCTTTACGATGCCGGAAGAAAGAACGGTGAATTTGTGCGGGTAAGAAACCCGGAGACCAAAAAATTCAGAAAAGGATTTTACCGATTAAAAAAGAGACAACGTAAGATTTTCTGATTTTTAACTCTACCTATAACCGGTATCTGCGAAACTGGCTACTGCTCTTTTTTCGCAGTCAGATTTCGAAATCTGCCGGCATCGGATGCATCTGCCGGGTAACTGCAAAAACCGGGATTTTTGAATTATGAATTATTTCTGAAACAAACTTTCCAATTTGTACACCGGTTAATTTTGATTCCTGGTGGGTTCGGATAATCACCAAATCAGGTTTTTCTGTTTCCAGATAGTTCAAAATTGTACTATGCTTGTCTTCACCAGACGTTTTTAAAATTTTAACTTCGCAATCTACACCTCGTTTGGAAAGCATTTGTTTAAGTTTTTCAGAATTTCGCCAGGCCAGGCTTTGCTTGGTTTTAATGTTGATGCCCAAAGCAGAAACAATGGAAATATGTGCGTTGAATTTTTTTGCAAAATAAGTTGCCCACAGCAGTTTTTTATTTACCGATTGGGAAATATCGACAGGAATGACAATTTTCTTGATTTTTGTTACCTGAAAATCCTGACTTACAGCCATAACCGGGCATTCTGACTGGCTGATGAGTTTATTGAAATCGTTGGTTTCCATGCCGTTTCCTGACTTGCTTTTTGCAACTACCATAAATTCGAATCCGCCGTTTTTTGATTCTTTCAGCAATGCAGACAGCGGTTTGCTTTCTAAAACCCGGAATGAAATATGCTTTAATACTTCGGGAGAAGCAACTGTTTCAACAAATTCGCGGAGCGAGTGCAGTGACTCATTTCGGTGTTTTTTTGCAAGTTGAGGAACAAAAAGTCTTTTGATGAATGAAGATTTGTTTATGGTGTGGTAAACAAACAGGCGCATTCCAAGCCACTGCCTGAAAAACAGCGCCTGTTTCAAAACCTTTTTTCCGTCTTCGGTTAGTTGAACAAACACTAAAATATTGTTCGATCTGTACTTCATAGCCAGTTGGTTTTTTTGTAAGTCATTATGTTTACGGGAATATTGGTGTGCTTGTTCGGATAAAAAGCAGAAAATAGTTCACTTATGTTGTATTTTCTTTGGATTTCCGAAATCAGAGCAGTCTCTGTTTTACCTGAAATGCTTCGGCAGGATTCAGCGTAAACAACTGGTGAATATCCTGCTGGCTTAACCCGTTTTTTTCCAGCGCAGGAATTAATATTTTCTCAATTTCCGTAAATCCCCGGAATTCGCCTCCGCCAGGTTCACCCGGTTTGTACCAGCCGGCATCGTGAGAAAAAAGAACTTTGTGAAGCAAGCCTTCTTTTTTCATTTTAAGGGCAAATTCAACGTATTTTTCTGTTTGTTTTTCAGAAAAATTATCGAACGCTACCCAGGCACCTTTGCGGGCAGCTTCAATATGAAACTGGTTGTCCGATTCGTTTTGTGCGTGTGTCCATATAAAAGCAGATGCGTGAATGCCGTTATTTTCCACTATTCCGATTTGTTCGAAAGCAGGTATGGCCGGGCCTGTGTGCGACATGATGGTGAGTCCGGTGGCCTTATGTGTAATGCAGGCAGCCTCAACAATTTTTTTGTTGATGGGTGCAAGAGAATTTGGTTCTACGGCAATTTTTACAAAACCAGGAAAAACGCCGGTTTCTTCAATTCCGTTTAGCGATTCATCAATCCAGCGTTGGGCAAGTTGTTCCGCCGATTCTGAAAAAGCGTGCTCCGGGAGAAATTTTGCACCCACGGCACTGTAATATCCGGTATTGGTAACAATCTGAATTCCGGATTTTTCGGAAAGCATGACCAGCAGCTCAGGATCGCGGCCAAGATAGGAAGGGGTGCATTCAACAAGCGTGTTGTATCCCAGCTTTTTAATTTCCTGAAGGTAGGGGAGTACTTTTGCAACAACCGAGTCTTTGTTCCAGCGATGATAACCTGTGCTGTCGGCTCCTATAAAATCTACGAGTAAATGTTCGTGATGCAATGTTTTTCCCATCTTTCCTGATGAAACGGGGCCGCTAACGGTTATTACTTTTGGCTGGTCAGGGAAACACGATGATAGAACAGATATTCCCATGAATAAAGTTATACTTAAAACTCCTGAAAAGATTTTTCTGAATCTATGGTGCAATTTTTTCATTAATAACACATTAAAATTTTTTCCAAATTACAAAAAGATACATTGGTAAACAATAGTAAGCTGTTTCTGGTTTCAAAACAGATTTTTATTTCACCTGTAATTTTTGTGCAAGTTGACATCAATCAATTCAGTATTAAAAATCCGGTTTTTGGACTGTTCCCGTTGTTTCAGCATATTACAGATGTTGTGTTAAATAATTTTTGAGTGAGATTTCTGTATTTTAAATAGAATATTTTGATATATTTGATGCTTTCTGTCTAAAATACATAAAGAGAACCTTTTTATATTTAATAACAAACCAATGAAAAAGCGTGAACATAGACGAAAAAAGAGTCTGGATATTTGGGGTTGCTAAAGCTTGTCCGTTAACTAATGAACTGGAATCATGCCCGTTTTCTGAAATGCGAAAGACACCGGTGTCTGAGTGCTGGAAAACCATTTCTGCAATGCCTGAAGAACAGATTGACATTCTGATTGATCACCATTCGAATTGTTTGTACAACAGAGAGTTAAAGAAGTGTGGAGGTGGGAAAACAGGTTGCTGACTGATTAGTAGCCGGCAGCCTGTCCGTCTTTTCGCGATTCTGATGCCCCGAAATACACATTGTTTTTCTCATCTCGCATAATAGCCTGATACCCTCCGTAAGGTCCGTTTGCATAGCCAATCTTGTGGCCTTTTTCTAGCAGTTTCCGGATGGTTTCATAAGAAAATCCGGTTTCCAGATTTACCTCTCCGCCATCAGTCATTTTTTCGCCTGTTGGCTGGCCCGATCCCGTGTGCTCGATTCGCGGTGCGTCTCCGGCTTCCTGCAAATTCATTCCGAAATCGATGATATTGCAAACAATTTGTACATGCCCCTGTGGTTGCATATCGCCACCCATTACGCCAAAACTGATGAATGGTTTTCCATCTTTGGTAATAAACGCCGGAATTATGGTGTGGAAAGGCCTTTTGTGTGGTTCGTAAACGTTCATATGGCCATCTTCCAGCGAGAACAGTTCGCCGCGATCCTGTAAAATAAAACCGAGTTTTCCGGGAGTCATTCCCGAGCCCATCCCCCTGAAATTGCTCTGAATCAGTGAAACCATGTTTCCGTCCTTATCTGCAGTCGTAAGGTAAATAGTATTGTCAGTATCGGGGTCACCGGCCGGATAGCTTCGTCCGGCACGATTCAAATTGATCAGTTTTGCCCGTTCTTTTCCATATTCTTTTGAAATAAGTTGTGCTATGGGCAGGGTATTGAAATCGGGATCGGAGTAAAATTTTGCCCGGTCTTCAAACGCCAGTTTTTTGGCTTCAATAAACAAATGCATGTATTCCGCAGAACCAAATCCCATGCTTCCTATATCAAAATTCTCAAGGATATTCAGCATTTGCAAAGCAGCAATTCCCTGGCCGTTGGGAGGAAGTTCCCAAACATCGTAACCGCGATAGTTGGTTGAAACCGGTTCCACCCATTCCGATTTGTGGTCTTCAAAGTCTCTGAGAGTGAAAAAACCTCCCTGTTCACGAAGATATTCGACCATTTTCCGGGCCATTTCACCTTTGTAGAAAACGTCGCGGCCTTCGCGTGCTATTTTTTCAAGGGTGTTGGCCAGGTAAGGATTTTTAAAAATTTCGCCTTTGGCCGGTGCTTTTCCTCCGGGCATGAAAATTTCTTCGAAACCCGGATATTTTTGCAGAATTCTTGAGTTGCTTTGCCAGTAGTGGGCTATCACTTCAGAAACAGGAAATCCGTTTCTTGCATATTCGATTGCCGGAGTTAAAATATTTTCCATTGAGAGATTTCCGAATTTTTTGTGCAGTTCGAACCAGCCGTCAACACAACCGGGAACCGAAACCGAAAGTGCACCGTGCGACGGGATTTTTTCATAACCGTTTTCCTTGAAATAATCAAGGGTAAGCTCATACGGTGATCGTCCGCTGGCATTCAGGCCATAAAGTTTTTGGGTTTTGGCGTCCCAAACAATGGCAAACAGATCGCCACCAATGCCGTTGCCTGTGGGTTCCATAAGCCCGAGTACCGCATTTGCGGCAATGGCAGCGTCAATGGCATTTCCGCCCGATTTCAAAACATCGAGCGCTACCTGTGTGGCCAGCGGCTGGCTTGTGCAGGCCATTCCGTTCTGGGCGATAACTTCGCTGCGGGTGGCAAATGGAAGTCCGGTAATCCGGTCTTGTGCAGAAATTGTATTGATAAAAAGGAAGAACAAAAAAACAGAAGCAAACTTTTTCATACCAGACAACTTTTAAAAATGGTGTTGAAAAGTACAAAAAAGGTTGCTTCAAATCAATGTTTTTGAAAAGTATTAACCCCGGAGTTCTGTAAGCGCTGATTCTGTGCGTGCCAAATAATTGTCAATTTGTTCGTTTTCTTCAAAACCGATTATCATCATATCCACGGTTTCGAGGCCCAGCACAAACCGCAGAGCATGGTCTATTTTCTCACTTTGGTTGCGTAGTTCGCCGTTTCCAATCAGTTTCATGCCAATTACACCTTTTCCCGAATTGTGCAGTTGGTTAATCACCTGAACCACTTCTTCGGGTTCGGGTTTATCCATGGCGATACCGTACGGATTAATTCTAACATGAATGACATCAACCCAGGGGCTTTTTGCAGCATCTTTCATGGCATCGAGTGAATGTACCGAAACTCCGTGTGCGCGGATAATTCCTTTTGCCTTCAGGTTTTCAAGAATATCCATCTGCCGTTTTTGTGTTTCGGTCCAGTTTTCTTCCACCATACAGTGAATTTGCACCAGGTCGAGGTAATCGGTATTCAGCTCTTTCCTGAACCGATCGACCACAATGTTTGCATCCGGACGCTCGGGTTCAGGAATTCCGCCACCCCTGACCCATATTTTTGAAGAAAGGGTGATTTCGCTGCGGTCCATTTTTTTCATGGCTTCGGCAACCAGTCCGTGTGTTCCGTATGAATCGGCACAGTCGAAAAACCGGATGCCTTTGTCGTACGCATGATACAGCAAATCCAGACTTTTGTTTTTATCCTGGCGGGTTAGAAAAGCTGTGCGGTTTCCGGCATGAACGCCTGTGCCAATACCTAAAAGTGTGGTTTCCAAACCCGATTTGCCAAGTTTTACTTTTTGCAGCGGATTGCTGTTGCTGTATCTCGACTTTGCCGCATACAACGGATTGGAAAACAGCAGGTGAGCCGTTCCCAGCGAAAGGGCGCGGACAAAATTCCGGCGGTGCATATTGAATTTATTTTTCTTCATAACCAATTATTTTTCAATAAAACAGAATAACCGGCATTTAGGTTGCAGATTTTTGTACACCAAAGCCAGATTTATTCTGATTTACGCCCCTAAAATAACAATAATTGGATTTCGAGAGCAGGGTTATCGTTAAAAGAGCAGGTATAAAATTAATGAACTGAATGAATTAAACGGCTTGCAGATTATTTTGGAACATTTTAATTTTGCCAAACAGACCTGACCATGCATTTAATTCGCTTCTTCAAACCCGGTCTGAGTTTTAACTTCTTTTTCTTCTGTTTTTTTGTTCTCTTTTGTTTCTTTTTCCGAATCGCCAAACAGTGGGAGAGCTTTTACCGGTTTCGACTGAATAATTTTGGTAGTAATCAGTGTGTCAACGGTTTCAGCTTTTTTGCGCAAATCGATGACGCTGCTCAGTTTAAGGCCCAAAAGAAAAAAAATGGATGAGATAAGAACAATTGCTTTCATGTTTTCATGTTTTCTGGTTTCCTGATAAAACAAATTATAAAATCATCTGCAAATTATGAATTTTCAATTAAACAGGGAAAAATAATCTGCAAACAGCGGTGTTTTTTCGGTAAAACGTACTTTTGGCTCCTAAAAAGCAAGCTTTTTGGGTTGTTGCAAACTCTGGAAAATTAATACGTTATTAGTTTCGCCAGGTAGTCGGAATGATTTCCGGTTACAATTAAACTGCATTTTAATCCTGCAGAATCTGCAATTGCCGTCAACTTTTCGTAATCAACAAAAAGCCATTTAAACCGCGAAATTTCATTGTTGTAAGTAAGTTCATATTCCATTTCGCCAAAATAGCCGTCATTTGTCAGGTCAACCCAAACCGACCCGTCTTCTTCCTCGAAAAGGTAACTGATGTCAGATGAGTCAATCAGAATTTGTCCGCCCGGATTCAGAAGTTTTTTGAGATGAATCAAGAGGTTTTTCAGCCCCTCCAACGTTCCTCCAATGCCGGTACCGTTCATTAACAGCAAAATTGTGTCGAACCCATTTTTATGGAAATGAAAAACATCTGTGCAAAAAACTTTTTGCACACCCCGTTTTTTCATTACACTTGCAGCAAGTTTCGATTTTTCAAGTGCAGTAACATCCAGTTCTTTATTCTGAAGAATCAGAGCATGGCAACCGGCAGCAGCGCCAACGTCCAGCACTTTTCCTGTGCAAAGATCCAGTGCTTTTGTTTCAATCTCCGGCAATTGGTTTTCTGTTCTGAAAAAATAAGCCGGAGAAAGAAGCTCACCTTCGGTGTAGTTGGTCTCGATTTGAATGTCGGGCGCTTTACCTTTTTCAAAAAAATCGGCAATGGCCCGGCCAATGGGATCGTTCATCTTTTCGGATTTTTGAAACGGCCGGCTAAATTACGAAACAAAATTGAGGTAAAATAATGACAAATAGTATTAAAAACATACTGTGTCAATTGTTTTCCTTCTTATAATTCTATTTATTTGTAAAAGTATATTGTGTTAAAACCAATGAACAAGATTTCTAATCCGATTATTTTTCAGCAAATTAAAAAAGGCGATGAAGCTGCATTCAGTCGTTTGTTCGACGGTTATTATGCTGCTTTGTGCTTTTTTGCCGCAAAATATTTAAGCGATTTGGATTTAGCACGTTCAGTGGTTCAACAGGTTTTTGTTGATATATGGGTGAAACGTGAAAAAATTGATGTAACTCAATCGGTAAAATCTTACCTGTACCAATCTGTTAAAAACCGGTGCATTGACGTATTGCGGAAGAAGAAAAACAATACAGAGATATCTGAAACCATTGAAAACCTGAA
>CAZCPH010000154.1:0-319 GCA_964500105.1 uncultured Mariniphaga sp.
CTTCAGCAGTATCTGCTGATTGCGGGCAATGCGTTCCGAAAATTCGGTGGTGTCACCAAAAATAGCGTTAAACGGCAGCACGGTAATGGAATCAGCGCCTCCCAGCACAGCCGACATGGCTTCGGTTTGGGTGCGCAGCATGTTCACATAAGGGTCGTAAAATGTTTTGTTGTAACTGTTGGTTTCGCTGTGGGCAATCAGTTTGGCCGATTCGTTGCTTTTCGGGTCGAATGCTTTTACAATCTGCGCCCAAAGCAACCGGGCAGCCCGCAGTTTGGCAATTTCCATAAAATAGTTGTTGCCAACACCAAAGTTGAAT
>CAZCPH010000154.1:329-7539 GCA_964500105.1 uncultured Mariniphaga sp.
CACTTCGTCGGTGCTTAAACCGGCGTCGGTGAGCCGGGTCAGGTATTCCACACCTTGTGCCAGCGCAAAAGCAAGCTCCTGAACGATAGACGCGCCGCTGTTGGCAAAAAACTTTCCGTGAACGCCAATCACCCTGAACTGCGGCAGTTCCGAAGTTTTTTCGATGGCTGCTTTCAGATCATCAAAAGCGCCGGTTTTCAGTTTGCCTTTCAGCACAAATGAACCTATGGGATCGAGCGGCGATGAACCGATGATTTGGGTTTTGTCTTCGTTTCCTTCCAAAACATATTCTGCAAACGGCAGGGCGCAGTTGCAGTTGTCGCACGGACAAACAAAATTGATTTCTGCCGCTTCCAGGCAAATATTTTTCAGAAGAACAGCCAAATCATCTTTCGTGATTTTGGTGTTGCAATCGAAGTAAAATCCCAGCGAGTTGACTCCTTTGCCCAGAATGTTCAGCGCCTTTTTGTTGGCTTCGGCAAAATCCTTTACAAAAATATCCTGCCGGATGAACCAGTCGTTTCCGGTTTTTTTGTTGCCACGCACAAAAGGAAATTCCCCGGGAATTGTATTCAGGTAATCGAGTCCTTCGAGGTTATCGCGACGGTAGTATGGGCGTACGTTAATGCCTTCGTACGTTCGCCACACCAACGCTCTTTCATAATCTTTGCCTTTTAAATCGGCATTTATTTTGGCTTCCCACGCTTCGGTTGATACAGGCGGGAAATCAGAAAAAAGTTTTTGGTCTTTATCTGCCATGTTGAAAATTGTTTTAAAATCGGGGGGCAAAATTAGCCGATTTAAAAGATTGAACCTTAGAAATCAGCCGGTTTTTAAGGAATGTTAAGAAAAATCATGTTTTTGGAGAGGATATGTAAAGTTATTCTTACCTGATATGTTGGAAGATTGTTTCTAAAACTATATTCATGCCGGTGTAATTATAAAAAGGTTAAAATTAGTGGTTCAAATTTTCAATTTGAAAAATATCATGACTTTATGATTTCATCAGGTGAATTTCTCTTGACACCTTTAATATTGAAATCTTTATCAAATGTTACAATCGTCAAATCATATTTTTGAGCTACTGTATATTGATAAGAGTCATCGAAGTCAAGTCTGAGGCTTTTTATGTTGGCAACTACATTCATTAAATCAGAGGTATCAAGGGATAATTGCTCAATTTGTCCGTTGATAAACAAGTCATCAATAAATCTGCGTAATATATCTAATTTGTCTAGTTTTGATAGTATTACACCAATCGAATGAATGGCAAAATCGCTGACAAATATGTCAAGAGGCGAGATGGAATCAAAGAATTTTTGCGCTACATTCGATTTTTCTTGGTCAAGAAGCCGTTCTAGCCAAACATTGGTGTCCACCAGATATTTTACTTTTGTCTCCAATCAAGCGCTTTTTTTTGTAATTCAATGGAGGACATTTTAATATCTTTCAAACCTCCTGCCCAATCCTGACGAAGTTTTCCAGGTTTACGAATAACTCGTTTATTTACCAGATAATCCAAATAACGGTCGAGTTCTTCAATTAATCCGGGAGTCAATTGGTTAATTTTCGATTCTATGTCTCTCATTGTTCTCATGCTACAAAGGTAGTTAATTTAGTTTTTCTGAAAAAGCCAAAAAATAGTGTTTTTCGCATTGGGCAATTTCGAATTTCAAATGATACTATAAATCATTGATGGATTCACAAATACTGAATCAATAGATTCGTCATTAACAAATTTTAACCTTTGTTTTAATCGCCAATAAATCAATATAATAAATCATATTATTCAGATTTTGTAAAATTTATTTCAAAAATAAATAAACAAAAATGCTGTTTAATTTTTTATATGGATGTGTTCAACAAAATGAAAACAAAAAACAGTTCAGAAACAGAAAACAAATTGAAAATTAAAAATTACAAATTATGAAAACAAAATTGAAATTTATTCCGGCTTTAATGATTGCAGCAAGTTTACTTTTTACTGCATGTAACGACGAAGAAACTCCGGTAATGGAGACGAAAAACATTGTTGAAGTGGCTGCCGATGCAGAAAACTTCAGTATTTTGATTGAAGCAGCTCAGAAAGCGGGGCTTGCCGAGTTTTTGAGTACGGAAAATAACCTGACCGTTTTTGCGCCCACCGATGCCGCTTTTGTAGCGCTTTTAAACGACCTTGGACTTTCATCACTTGATGACGTTCCGGTAGCTGATCTGACTCAGATATTGACCTATCACGTCATCGGCGCCAAAGTGATGTCACCCGATTTAAGCACGGGCTACGTTCCCACACTGGCCAGTTTCGACAGCAGCCCGGTTTCGATGTACATTGCCGTTGGAAACACGGTTTCCATTAACGGCAGCGTTTCGGTTACCACAGCCGATGTGGAAGCAGAAAACGGTGTAATTCACGTAGTGGACAAGGTGATTTTGCCGCCAACAGTTGTGAACATTGCGCTGGCCAACGAAAATTTCACTACGCTGGTTCAGGCAGTGGTGAAAGCTGGGTTGGTTGATGCGCTGAGTGCCGACGGGCCATTTACCGTATTTGCACCCACCAATTCCGCATTCGCTGCACTATTTGCACAGCTTGGAATTTCCGGTATTGATGACTTAACCGCTGAACAACTGATTCCGATTTTAACGTACCATGTGGTTCCCGGAAACGTTGTTTCAACGGAACTGTCAAGCGGCGAAGTGGGCACACTGAACGGACAAAACCTTTCGGTTGACCTGTCTGCCGGAGTGAAAATCAACGATAGCGAAGTGATTGCTGCCGACATTCAGGGCGCAAACGGTGTAATTCACGTGATTGATCAGGTTTTGATTCCCTAATACTTATTTAAAAAACATTACAAAATCGAAATAGTAATAATCAATTTAAAATTCAGAAAATGAAAACAAAAATGAGAAACATCGCAATGGCAGTAGCACTTACAGTTGGAGCAACTGCAGTAACTGCATCAGAATTTAATAACGTAGACCTGGTATTGAATACCGCAGAAAAAACAATGGCTATGGAAAGCTGGATGCTGGATGCAGACCTTTTCGGCGCCGATGATTCGAAAAGTGCCAGCTCCACAGTAGTGGAAATTGCAGTGAATAATCCCGATTTCTCCATTCTGGTGGAGGCCGTATCCAAAGCCGGTTTGGTTGATGCGCTGAGCGCCGAAGGACCGTTTACGGTTTTTGCACCTACGAATGATGCGTTTAAAAGCCTGTTCAGCCAGTTGGGCGTTTCAGGTGTAAAAGACCTTACAGCAGAACAACTGACTCCGATTCTGACTTACCACGTGGTTTCAGGCAAAGTAATGTCAACCGATTTATCGAATACCAAAGTAAGTACTTTGAGTGGAGACAATATGTTGAAAGTTGACATCTCAGACGGTGTAAAAATTAACGACAGCAACGTGTTAGCCGCCGATATTGAAGGGAAAAACGGCGTGATTCATGTTATCGACAAAGTATTGATTCCATAAATTCACCGGTCATGGTCTCACTTTAAGTGAGGCTATGACTTTACTCAAAAAATATACGCCATGAGAATGCCGGCTCCTTTCGTGCCGGCACTTTTTAGCTTCTCGGGTATTCACTTATTTTTAGAATTTTTAAGGTTCTGGGATCGTAAACAATATCCAGAATGGCATTTCCATAACTTTTGGGATATTTTTCATTGTAATAATACAAATTGAAGCCATTCACAAGTGAAACACCCAGACTTTTTTTATTTATTTCTCTATTTGTATAGTGATGATCACTATCAATAATTTTTGTTAGTTTTTCTACACCGGCCCCCACAAAAACAGTGATGGTGTCTTTTATAGTTACTGAAAACCGATTAGTCAGAATCTGGTATCCGCTTGAAGCATATTCATCTGCGGGGAGGAAAAAATAGTTTTTATCGTAATAATATTTTTCAATTAAACCCCCGACTGCTTCAACCATTTCTGTTTTTATACTATCAGGAGTTCCGAATGCAGAAACAATTTGTTCCCTTTTGAATTTAGGTGAATTGTTTTTTATATTGTTGCCCGTAACATTATCTGTAATTTTTACCTCACCTAAATTTATTGTAGAAATGGGCTGTGAGTTGCCTATTAAAGAAATTATCGATAAAAAAATAAAAAATAAAAATTTCATGTTCACTTTCTTTTTAATTATTAATTACAGGGAATTGGTGTCCAATTTGAATCAAATTCTGTGTTAATATAATTAATTGGATCTACCATTATCCAATTCCCATTTTCATCTTTCTCTTTGATCGTAATATGGACGTGTTTATTAGGAACCTCTGTAGCATTTCCAGTATCACCTATTTCACCAATTATAGCACCTTGAGGTACAAAGCTTCCCTCGGTAAAATATAAGTCATTAAGATGAATCATTGTTATTTGTATTGTTTTTCTATTGACTTTACTTTCTATTCTGTAATACTTTCCATTATAAGGATTATCATCGATGTTATGGGCAACTGTTACAATTCCATCGTACATTGCATATAAAGGATCGCCGATATTGCCAGCAATATCAATGCCATTATGAAATTTAGGTTGACCATCGCTGTATTGTCTGGTGTTACCATATGTACCACCTTCAATACTTACTGCAGTTGGTGCAATAGTAGGATTAATAACTGGATCACCAGGACAGGGTTTTGGTGCCTGAGCTATTTCTCCATCTACCGTTTCAATTTCATCAAAACCTTCACCATCATCTCCTCCTGAAGAAGTGCCTCCTCCCGTAGTACCTGAATAACTTCCTGTACAATAATAATCAACATCATAAATAACTTCTGAATAATTATATGCAAATTTCACCAAAGTGCTTCCAACGTAAACAGCATAATAGTATTTATTGATAGTGTACTCAACAGTAACCGTACATACCACAGAACTGGCGGATTTTAAGGTATCATCATTTAATCCCAACAATTCTTTATACTCATTTAAAATTTCACAATCCACGTATTCAAAAATTGTCTTGTCAAAATACAGAAACTGGCTTAAAACAAATTCCCGGTCAGGATATTTTTTTCCGTTTACCTTTTCCGAAACTTCAGGGTATTTGTTAAATTTTCCTCTTTCTGCATAATGGAATTTCAGTTTGCCACGCTCATTTTTAAATACATAAATAATAGCTTCAATATTTATTGATTTTTCGTTTGCAACAGGTATTACGGCCAACTCGCCATCGTCGAGTTTAACCTCTACTAACCTGTCCCACATTGGGAAGCCATATTTTTTTTCGATGTGTTTTTGTTTGTTGGGATTCACTCTGTAAAATTCTCTTATTTCCTGAATATAAGGGCTGTATAAATCGGTAGCCGACTTTAATCTACTATCTTGTTCTTCGTTTGGTTTTAAGTTTCGTAAATAGATTTCTTCCAGGGTGAAGTTGAACGAAGTAACATAGTTATAATCAAAAAAATGCTCATTTACACTTTTCTTAAGTTGTTTATAGATTTCAAAATTCGGATTATTCTTCTCAAGTTCAATTTTCTCGCAAGAATTAATAATTAAAATTAATAAGACGAGACAAATAAATCGGTAATTAAATTTCATTTTAAATTTGATTTTTGGTTTGGCAGTACCCGTAACTTTCCCAACTGCTAATTTGCAAAAGCCGCTCCCGGTTAATAGTTTTGCGCGGGTAGTTGCAAAACTACCTGCCCTTATGAAATTTGTTTTGCATTTCACGGGATAAACCTCCCCGGAAGGGAACAAAGTAACGCTTGGATTCAAACCCGGGGAGGCTTATCCAATGAATTTGTTTTGGCTGTTTAACGTATTTTTCATGATTTAACTTGCATTTGGGCAATGCCCAGGTGTCTATAGATATATTCGGGTAATGGTGAAAAGGTAACCCCAAAAATTGATAAATTTTTGATGGGGGGTAATTTAAATTGATTTTAAATAAGATGGCTTTCAGAAAAATACGCCATGAAACGAGCCGGGAGATTACTAGTAAAAACACAATGAAACTTAATTCGGCGAGTTCTCACATAGTGATGCCTGCGGCGCATCGAATACCATAAAAAAAACAATAATAATGAGATGAAAAATATGCCGGCTTCGAAAGGGGCCGGTAATTTTTTTGTGATTGATTTGTGCTTTTATCTTTGAATCCAGTTTTCGATTTTAATGTTGGAAATCCTTTCAAATTCTCTTACATTTTCAGTGACCATAATCAGGTCTTTTTCTACAGCAGTGCATCCAATTAACAGGTCAAAATCGCTAATCATTTTACCAATTTTCCGTAGTCTCGATTTTTCTTTGCCGTAAATCCGTATCGAATCGAAAATAGGCAATATGGTTAATTGATTGATAAACTTTTCAATGATTTCAAAATTTTTTTCCGGATTATCACTATTTTCTGCTCCATAAACCAACTCTGCCAAGGTAATCTCAGATATAGCGCAATTTTTTAAACCAATCGCGTTCAACTTTTTAATGATATTAAATTCTCCACGAAAGAAGTGGATGCAAATATTTGAGTCGAGCAGGTATTTCATTAAAAGTCGATTAAATCATTTTTTTCAACTCTTGATTTTCTGATGTCATTAATAATTTCGTCCGAACTTCTTGAATCTTCCCATGCACCATATAAGCTTAATAAGTCAATACCTGCTTCCTCTTTGGTTTCCATCGATTTTTTCAGCTTTACAATAAGCTTTTTCTTGGATTTGTTATCTAATTTGGTTAGAAATCCAAAATATTTATCAATCGTGTTGTTTGTCAATACTAAACTCATAACCAATCATTTTTTACAAATATAAGGCTTTCTTTCGGTATTAAATGAAAGTCATTGTAACTCATTGAACCATAACATGAAAAAGAAATACGCCATGGAAAATGTACCGACCTCGAAATAGGCCGGTAATTTTTTTACCACCTGTAAGTAAACGAAACTGAAGGAATTACCGGGAACAACGAAACCTGTTTCACCTGGTCTCCGCTTTTGTAATAATACCAGGGGTTCATCCGGTTATAAATGTTATACACAGAAAAAGACCACGTGATACTTTTATTGTCGGTTTTTTGTTTTACAATGTTATAGCCGATATCGAGGTGATGAAAAGCTGGCATTTTAAAATTATTCGGATTATCGTATGTATATCTTATTGTTTCCCAGGATTTGTTGTAAGTGGCATAATCGCGGCCCGGCAGTAATACTCCTGCCGTTTGTACGTCGGGGATACTCAGGTTATTGC
>CAZCPH010000155.1:0-7502 GCA_964500105.1 uncultured Mariniphaga sp.
TGTTGTCGATCTTCCTTTCGGAACCTACCAGGGTAATTCGAAGGAAGCGCTTACCTCAGCCATCCGTATTATGAAAGAGACTGCTGCCGACGCCGTAAAACTTGAGGGCGGAGCAGAGATTATTGAATCGGTAAACCGCATACTGTCAGCCGGAATCCCGATTATGGGACATCTGGGGTTGATGCCGCAATCGATTCACAAATACGGTACTTATACGGTTAGAGCCAAAGAGGAAGCCGAAGCTGAAAAACTGATTCACGATGCCAAATTGCTGGAAGAAGCAGGCTGTTTTGCGCTGGTGCTGGAAAAAATTCCTGCAACACTGGGAGAAGCTGTCGCCAGCGAATTAAAAATTCCCGTTATTGGTATTGGTGCAGGCGGTGGAGTCGATGGTCAGGTGTTGGTTATTCACGACATGTTGGGAATAACGCAACAATTTTCACCCCGCTTTCTGCGTCGTTATCATAATCTTGCATCCGAAATTAAGGGCGCTGTGGGCAATTACATCGAAGATGTAAAATCGAAAGATTTTCCCGGTGACAAGGAGCAATACTGAGGTGGTTCAGAGTTAAGAGTTCAAAGTTCAGAGTTTAAGGTTTAAAGTTTAAAGACTACAGTGGAAATACTTTACGAAGACAATCATATTATTGCCATAAACAAAGCGTGCGGAGAGCTGGTACAGTCTGACATTACCAACGAGCGAACGATTGTTGACGATGTGAAGGATTACCTGAAGCAGAAGTACAATAAACCGGGAAATGTATTTGTAGGATTGCCCCACCGTCTCGACCGTCCAACCAGTGGGATTGTGCTTTTGACTAAAACCGGAAAAGCGCTTGAACGGCTCAACATGATGTTTTCGAATCGCAATTCAATAAGTAAAACCTACTGGGCTGTTGTAAGCAAACGCCCGCCAAAACATACCGACACACTGGAACATTTCCTGAAAAAGAAACAGGATAAAAACAAAAGTTACGCCTACCCGGAAAAGATACCGGGAGCAAAATATGCCAGACTGACCTACCGCCATGTGGCTAGTCTCGAACGATACCATCTACTTGAAATTGACCTGTTTACCGGACGGCATCATCAAATTCGGGTTCAATTGGGAACAATTAACCTGAAAATAAAAGGCGATTTGAAATACGGATTTCAACGGGCCAATAAAGATAAGGGAATTCACCTTCACGCCCGGAAACTGGAATTTATTCATCCGGTGAAAAAAACTACGGTAACCATTATTGCCGACCCGCCCAACGATAAAATCTGGAATGAATTTATCAAACTATTCCGCGAAAACCAGTTCAGTCCAGTGATTCCGGTTTAAAAGCAAATGGCAGCAAATTGTCAACGCTATCAAAAACCTGAATTTTCTTCGTACCGTCAAGAATTATCCGAATCGGATGCCTGAACCTCGACTCGGTTTCCACCATGGCCTGCCGGCACGAACCACACGGTTTTACCGGCCCTTCAACCTGTCCGTGACTGTTGGTTGCTGTAACTGCAATTGCCTTAACAGTTGCTTTGGGATAAGTGGCATGCGCATAAAAAAGCGCCACCCGTTCGGCACAAAGTCCGGTCGGAAACGCTGCATTTTCCTGATTATTGCCTGTTATAACCTCTCCGTTATCCAAAAGCAATGCTGCACCAACATTAAACCGTGAATAAGGCGCAAACGCCCTGCCCGAAGCTTCCCGTGCAGCAAGAACCAGCTTTTGGTCGGCTTCAGGCAAATCTTGAAGCGTGGGGTATTCATATACGAAAATCCTTAATTCTTTCGTTCGCATACTATTGATTTTGTTCAAATGTACAATTTTAATAAAAAACAGGCGCAAAAATTGGGACAAAAGCAGCTGAAACGCGATATCCACGTTAACTTGTTCATAAAATTCCGCGTTTTCTTCCCGAAAAGAGACGGAACCAGCTATTTTAGCCCACCAAAATATGAAAATTGTTAAGCAATGAAGCAGGGACTCTTTATACTTCTATTTCTATTTACCGTTTTATCCATGCAGGCACAGATGTCGAGGGAACAATACATTCAGCGGTATCAGCTGCTTGCAATTGAAGAGATGGGCCGCAGCGGAATTCCTGCCAGCATTAAAATGGCACAGGCCGTACTCGAATCGGGTAACGGAAACAGCGAACTCTCCCGGAAATCAAACAACCATTTCGGCATCAAATGCAAAAGCAACTGGAAGGGAGCAAAAGTTTATTACGACGACGATGAAAAGGGCGAATGTTTTCGCAAATACAAATCGGTGGAAGAATCATACATCGACCATACCAACTTTTTGATGGGCAATCCGCGATACGCTTTTTTGTTTACACTGCCACCCAGCGACTACAAAGGCTGGGCAAAAGGGCTTCGGGAAGCCGGTTATGCCACAGCCCGGCATTACGACAAATCCCTTGTGAAAATTATTGAAGACCACCAGCTCTACCGGCTCGATCAAAAACAAACCATCAGGCCAATGACCGTTTCCCCAACCAATGTGCCTCTCAACAAGGGAATTTCAGACAAAATGGTAATCAACCCGTTTAACGGCAGGCAAATCAAAAAAATCAACGGTATTGATGCCGTAGTGGCGCGCGAAGGTGACACCTACGAAATTCTGGCACAAGCGCTGGGCCTTGAAGCCTGGGAACTATACAAATTCAACGACCACGGCACCGGTTACCGGCCGCAACCCAACGAAGTGGTTTACATCAAATCCAAATCAAGAAGAACGGGGAAAAATCAGGAGCTCCATACTGTTTTAGAAGGAGAAACCATGCATTTTATCTCGCAAATGTATGGCATAAAGCTGAAACCTCTTTACCGGAGAAACCGCATGAATCCCGGGGAGCAACCGCAGGTGGGCGAAGTTGTCTATTTACGTTCAAAAAAGCCGGCTATTTAAAATTCCGGCCCGAGAAACGGTAGAAGAAATAGCGCAACAGCACACGGTCGGCAAATAAAACAAACAGACCGAGGAAGTTCAGCCCGGCAATCCATGTCGAAAGTCTCGACTCGCCCCTGAACTTTTTAATTTTCCTGAACACCTTCAGAAACACCTCCTGGCAAACATCCTCCACATCTTCCTGCTGCTTCAAAACACGCCCCACAATGTGCAAAACCAGCCGCTGGTGACTCGCCACCAGATACCGGAACGCATTTTCGTTTCCGGCTAAAACTTGCTGTACCAGTTCTGCATCATTCATATTCACCCAATCAGACTCAAACCCGGTAAAAATGTTGCAATTTTTGAGCATTATTTTTTGGCAGGCAGCCGGGCTTTCCGCTTTAGCCGTCTTGCAGTTTTCAGTTCCGCCGGCGTCGTGCAGCGGGCTTCCTCCGGTCGCCGCTGCCCGCCGGGCGTCACTGCAACCTGCGTCGCCGGGCTGCCGCTTCAATCCCTGCCTGAACAGGACAGTGCAAAAAAAACAGCCGTGTCTGCAACATATTTCTTTCACCCGGTGTCAAACGGTCAGAATGTCAAATTTTAAAAACTAAAAACATGGTAACAGATGTATTAATTCCGGCAGTTGTATTTTTTGGGTTATATCATATGATGAAACTAATAGCCGATTATCTGCTTAAAAGAAAAATCATTAAAGCAGGGCACATCGACAAGGCAGGTATTCTGGAACCGCCTAAACAAAACGACGAAAACAACCGGTATCCATCGCTTAAATGGGGACTTGTGGCACTCTGCACCGGACTCGGTTTTATCATTATTGAAGTAATTCGCCAGGTAAACCCAACAATGATTGATTACCACAATGCTGTACTTCCCATCGGTATTTTACTGGTTTTCATTTCATTGGGATTCCTAAGCTACTTTTTCATCATGAACCGTAAAACCAGGTAAAGACAGTTTTTAAAATCATACGCTCGCAAAAAGTGAGCGTATGATTCTGCCTTTATTTCTTAAAAACTTTCTACCTTTAATGCATGAGAAGGCAGAAAGGTGGTTTGAAATTCGCGCTGAAAATTCTGACGAAAACTCTGTTTGCCATTATTTCGGCAATTGCAGTTTATTTTGTTTGTGCCCTGTTTTTTTCCCTGCTGCCCACACATCCGCCAAAGCAAAACTGCATTCCCAAACACGAAGTATTTATAGCTTCCAACGGAATTCACCTCGACATCATTCTTCCCGTCGAAAACCTGAACCCACCACTCAGTGATCAGCTCGGCATTTTACCCGGCACCATGTACATGGCATTTGGGTGGGGCGACAAAGAATTTTACATCAAAACCCCCGAGTGGACCGACCTTACTTTTAAGGTTGCTTTCAAAGCGCTGTTCATGAAAAGTGAAACAGCAATGCATGTTACCTGTCTTCCACAAAAGCCTGAAACATGGAAAAGAATAGCAGTTTGCACTGAACAGCTGAGAATATTGAACAATTACATCGAAAATTCCTTTACAAAAAATAACCACGGAGAAATACAAAAGACGGACTTTGAAGGATACACCAGGTATGATGATTTTTACGAAGCAAACGGCAGTTTTTCCCTTTTCAAAACGTGTAATGTTTGGGTAAACACCGCGTTAAAGAAAACCGGAATTAAAACTTCCGTTTGGTCACCCTTTGATTTTGGCGTATTGTTCCACATAAAAAATGAAAAATGAGGGTAGCAGTAATCGACTTGGGTACCAATACCTGTAACCTGCTGATTGCAGAAGTGATTAAACCGGGTTATAAAATTTTGCATCAAAGCAAACAACTGGTGCGGCTGGGCGACAAAAACATTAAAACAAACCAGATTGGCACAGAAGCAATACAACGCGTTTTCAAAGCACTTTTGGCTCAGAAAAAAATCGTAAAAGAATATCAGGTCGGCAAAGTCTGCGTAGTTGCAACTTCTGCAGTTCGCGAAGCAGCCAATAAAATTGATTTTCTGGAAAAAATAAGCGAATATACAGGCTGGATTGTCGAAGTCGTTTCAGGAAAAAAAGAAGCTGAACTTATTTTTAAAGGTGTATTGCTGGCGCTTGAAAACATGGAAAAACCTTCGGTAATTCTGGACATTGGCGGAGGCAGCAACGAACTCATTCTGGCACACAAAGCTGAAATGCTTTGGAAAGAAAGCCAGCCAACAGGCATGGCGCGGGTAATTACTCAGTTTGCACTATCCAATCCGCTCAAACCTGAAGAGTTTATCATACTGAAAAACTTTTTTAAAGCCAGACACGAATCTGCTTTTACACAATGCCGGCTCCAGCAGGTAAAAACACTTGTAGGTTGTTCGGGCGCTTTCGATACCATTGCCGACATCATCGACCAGGTGAATCCCGGCGAAAAACTACGCAAAAAACAGGAAATCGGCCTGGATGATTTCTGGAAAGTTTACAGGCTGATAACCGAATCGACCCGCAATCAGCGGCTGCAAATGAAAGGTATGGACATGGTTCGGGTTGACCTGATTGTTCCGGCAATGGTATTCATCGGTCAGCTTATTGAGGAATCTGAAATTACAGAAATTATTCAAACCGATTTTGCCCTGCGCGAAGGGGTTTTGTACGATTTGCTAAAATCACCTGTTAATACTGAATTCGAACAATAAAGAACCGTGAATCAATATCATATACGAATCGTATCACCCGAAATCAGCAAAATTCTTACTTGAACTTGATTTTAAACAGTGCAAACCACCACATTTTCAGCAACAACAGGCCATGCTTAAATCGCGAAATGTTGGTGTCGCCATAGACCCGTTCCTGGTAGCGTATAGGCATGTCGATGATTTTCAGGTTGAGTTTGAACGCCCCAAACAGCAAATCGAAATCGCCAAACGGGTCGAAATTACCAAAGTAATGCCGGTTTGCCACCAGTTTCAGGTAATCTTTGCGGAACATCACTTTTGTGCCACACAACGTGTCTTTCACAGGTTGCTCCAGCAGCCAGCTGAAAGCCATGCTGAAAAACTTGTTACCCAGCGTGTTTAAAAACCGCATGGCATTTTTTTCCATCGGGTAAATTAGCCGGGTTCCATTTATAAAACCGCCTTTGTTTGTTGCAATGGCATTGTAAAATTTTGGCAATTGCTCCGGTGGAACGGTTAAATCGGCATCCAGAATCATCAGAATATCGCCGGTGGCAATGGCATAACCTGCGCGCACGGCATCGCCTTTTCCCTTACCGGGTTGCTGCAGAATTTTTATGTCGTGCGAGTCTTTGTATTTCTTCTGAATTTCCTGAATTTTTGCCCAGGTATCGTCGGTGGAGTTTCCTTCCACAAAAATAATTTCGACGTGTTTACCAAAGTCGGGCATGCGTAAAATGGCATTCTCGATGTTGCCGCTTTCGTTTCGGGCCGGAATTAATACTGAAGTGGAATATTTTTTGGCTGCTTCCTCTTCATTTACTGAAACAATGGGCAGTGCAAACGTGTAATGATTCAATGCAAACCAGTTAAACACCGGCAACCGCGACAAAAACTTGTTCAGAAACGGCGAAAGCAACGGAAAGTAAAACGGAAACAGCATGGACGCATTCTGCTTGTAGGTTTCAAATCCGGCCAGGTAAAGCAGGTTGGCCAAATCTTTTCGCGAAATCCAGCTCTGTTTGGGCCCCTTTTTCTTAATTCCCGCAAACTCAGCAAACTTGATAAACGGTTCCCAAAAAACGTTGTAGTAGGTAACAATAATTTTGGTTTCGTTGTGGCAAACCTTGTGCAACTCTTCAAAAACCTGCTGAATATCGGTCAAATAGCCAATCAGGTTGGAAAGTATAATAACATCGAACTTTTTTTCCAGTTGAATGTCTTCCGCCGGACTGCAAACAAATTCAATATCAGGAAACTGACCACGGGCCTCCTCAATCATTTTTTCACTGAAATCGATGCCGGTTTTTTCCTTTCCGTTTATTTTCGCAAGTAACTCTCCGGTTCCACAGCCCACCTCCAGCACCGACGCTTCATCGTGTACAAAAAAATTGACGTAGTTGGTAATGCTGTCCCAGTAGTAACTTTTGCTTTTGCGGTATTTAATGCGCGTGGGAGCTACCTTGTTGAAATAGGCTTTCAGTTGCTGTTTTTTTCCTTTGTAAATGTCCATAAGTTTCCTTTTAGTGAGGAATTTCGGTTCTGAAATAACTTACCCCACAAACATACTTCGAGTTTTTATCCAAACGGAAAGGAAACTGATTTGTTATGTTTTCCGTTTCATCCTCCCAAACCTGGTCGTATTTCAGTTCAATTACCGATTTCTGGTATTCGGTATGTGCGTGCAAAAAGTGGTTCCAAGTGGGCCGCAGGTTGTAGTATTTCATTTGGTCGTCTACCGTAACGCGAAAACGTTTGTCTCGCGATTCAAAATAACTGCGCTGGTAGGCATTTAGCAAAACCGGCTGTAATCCGCCAAGTTTCATTAAAACCTCATCTGGCAGGCTGGCTTGTTGAAAATAGTTTTTCCAGAAACTGCCGTTGAATCCGGCTTCATTTATTTTACTATGATCATAGAAGCTGTTTTAGTGTGAACAGGCTCTAGTTGTTATGACTTCTGCTGTGAGATT
>CAZCPH010000156.1:0-7481 GCA_964500105.1 uncultured Mariniphaga sp.
CCCTGATGGCCAACTTTTCGCCGATTGACCTGAGCGAAAAAATATTTCTGCGGTTGACAGCTCAGGCCTATTTTCTGAAAATGGATACCAACGACGGCTTTTATGTCAATTCAACCTTGTCGCTGAACAGCCGGAATTTCCCGGTTTCCATTTCTTCCACGGTGAACAAAGCCATCGAATCAACCATTCCGGGCGATGATTTTTTGTGGAACATCAACCTTTCGTATGCATTTGGCAGCAATTACAGGAAACAATAAACGGGGTTAAAAACCACCCATTCAGTTTTCCTGAAAAACAATTTTTATTGTTTCAATAGAGTCTCCGGCCTGCATCCGGCAAAAATAAATACCTCCGGGAATTCCAGCCGGTTGCCATTCAATCTGGTGTTCTCCTGCACTTTTCACTTCATTTACCAGCGATTCAACCACCATTCCGTTCACATTAAAAATTTTAATGGCTACTTTTTCATTGGATGGAACAGAATAATGGATGGTTGTTGAATGAGAAAACGGATTGGGAAAACTGTTTGCCAGTTTAAAATCTGAAATTTTTGGATTGTCCGTCAATCCCGTAACAGGAATTTCAGAAACACAAATAGCAGTAATATAGCCATAGGATGTTGAATCGGCATGAAAAAAAGAAGATTGGTTGGTTGCCTTTACAATTAAAGTTGAAAACGGATCTGATGCTGAACCGGTTGCTGTCCAGTCGGGCAACGTTACTGTAACCCATGTTCCGGGTGAGGTTAACGGATCAGAAACACCAATAAGAGTATTGTTTGCATAAATTGCGTTGGTTGTTCTAAATTCGAATTGAACAGGATAGGGATTGGTATTGTTTGCATACACCCATTTTCCACTGAAAGAAATGGAATATGTTTTCCCCGGGACAAAAGGAGTTGCCAGGTTTTGCCACATATTTTCGCCCGTTACCTGGTTGCCCCACATTCCAATACTAACGGTATCAGAAACGCTGCATTGTGTTGTACTCACATCCGGAGACCCGCCACTTGCCCAGTTTGCAACCGAACCAGCCGGCATGGGACCAAAAACCGCGTTTTGGTTAAAATTCCAGTTTTGCAGAAGGTTGTTTGCACATGTCTCCAGACAAACCGGAGGTTCCGGGCAATGATGAACGACAAATGGCTGGCTATACACCCATGACTCATTATTAACTTCCTGGATATAAATTTTGTACAATCCGGGCGGAAATCCTGCTGGAACACTCCAGATTTCAGATCCGTCGTTTGGCGTACCTGCTGTTATATTGGCTATTACGTTCGAAGAATTAATATCAACAACCGAAATGAGTAAATTCCAGGTTGGATCACCCCCTGTCCATTCAATTGTTATTTCGTTACCGGCACAAATGGAATCAGTTCCTGTAGGTGAAAGCACCTCAAGTTCCGGTTTTTGAGCGGAAATAACAGAGCCCGCGTTGCCCACAGCAAAGCCGCGTCTGATATCTGACTTTTCAATTCCCAGTGCTGTTACAGCATACAAATCGTCGTTTGTCCGGCTAATTTGCCTCGACCACAGGTCACCGTATCCATCGCCATCAGTATCCTCAGGATCAGTAGCCAAAACCACACCGCCCTGGCCAACAACAATCCATGTATTACCGTTAATTGTCAATCCATGCAGATCAACTGGTGTTGGGTCAATAATATTGAGTTCTATTTTAAAAGCATCACAATCCTGGTCGGGGTTCCATGGTGGTAAAGTATCACCTTTCAAAGGAACCAGGCAATATTGCCGTTCCCATGATTCCTGTTCCGAAATTTCAAAAATGCCACTCACTGACAGCGGAATGTCAAACCAAAACCTTCCGTGGCTGTCTGTAGTTGTTTCAGCAACAACCGACTGATCGTCTTTCTTTCTCATCACCACAGGAACTCCACCCAAAGGCATTTCATTAAATTTAGGAATAACTACTCCCGAAAATTCATTTCCTGAGAGAATATTCCATTGGTTACTACCAACCCATCCGGAGTAGGATTCAACAACGCCTCCGTTATACAACGCCTCACATTGATAAAAATCGAACAGTATGCCACCGGTGTTCAATAAATCGCAAGGGCTGTTAAATTCGGCAGATTTCCAGGTTTGACCATAATCAACAGATGTTTGAATACCCCCACCCTCACTGCTCATGCTAACATTTACCAACTCGTCTGCCAGTTTTTTCAAATCTGCAATCTTCAATGCAGCAGTATTGCTTTCTGTTGAAATAACTTTCCATGATTTTCCTCCGTCAAAAGTTCGTACAATTCCATTTTCATTGGCAACAAACCCGGTATCAGGATTTAAAAAGGTGATGGTTTTAAAATCCTGACCGGAAGCAACATTAAGTGTTAACTTTTCCCAGTTTATTCCATCGTCTACCGATTTTAATACCAAACCTTTATCGCCTGTAGCATAAACAAAACGCTCTTCGTAGTTATCGCCGTCGTCAGTAATACTTTTCAAATTCCACTGTTCCATATTTACGCCCGGCATTATAATCTGCTCCCAGCTTTCACCCATATTCTCTGTTCGAAAAATAGCTCCACTGTCCCCCACGGCAATGACTGTTTTTAATCTACTGTTTACACGTAAAGCATTAATTTTAATTTCCCTGCCAACCTGAGGGTTTCGTTCCCGGGCTGTATGCAGACCATCAAATGTGGTAATTATTTTTCCCTCATCAGTTAAAAAGAAAATGGTATCTGCATTAAAAGCTGAAATTACTCTCAGATTTTGAGTTATTTCGCTATCTAGCGGAGTCCAGTTGTCAGAAATTTGGGAATTTCCTGAGAAAGTAGTAAAAAATAAAACCGCCCAAATTGCAATTAAAATCAGTCGTTTTCTTTTCATAGTTTTCAATTTAACCATGTAAAGATAAACGAATTTCACAATAACAGATATTATTATATTTATTTCTTGATTTCTTTTAAATGTTAACCATTCATACGTATTTCGGGGCAACTTCAGAAAAGATTAATCAAGTTTGAAAAAGTATTTATCGCTAATTTATACTTTGGTATTCTTCTTCAGTAACCGGTCCCATCCAAACCGCTCCACCTTCATCGGTACTCAGACTGACGGCAATATGTGCGAATTCACTGTCGGGTGCAGCGCCATGCCAGTGGACCACGTTGCGTGGAATTTCTACCACATCGCCAGCACTTAGTGGTCGGGCAGACTCACCTTTTGCCTGGTAATATCCTTTGCCGCTGGTAATAAAAAGGAGCTGACCACCCGGATGCGAGTGCCAGTTGGTGCGGGCTTTGGGCGCAAAGGTCACATTTCCAAAACTTGCATGAAGTGAAGTATCTCTGGCGCCCATCATTTGCAGCCACACCGTGCCGGTGAAGTTTTCACTGTCTAATTTCTCGCCTTTCGGGAAAACTGATTCAATTTGTTGTTTTGTCTCGTCTGATTTTTTCTCTGTATTGCAAGCGGCAATCAGAAATGTCATAAAAATCAGAGTGGATATTAAGATTGTGTTTTTCATTGTTGTATTATTTTAAATTCATTTTATTCCTGGTTTTCAAGAACTTCATCTAAAACGGCGTGTGCATTTTTGGCTGCCTTTTTACCAATAGTTGATTTGATAATTCCTACAAACTCCTGCAACTGTTCGGGAGAAAAACCAACATTCAGGCAAATAGTTAAATGGCTGCGAAGCATAGGTTCTGCATTGCCAATGGCACTTATCACCGAAACCGTTACCAACTCGCGTTCGGCATAAGTCAAAACATCCCGGTCGAAAATATCGGCAAAAAGATGTTCTTTCAGAAATATTTCAATGACAGGGGCAAAAGCCGCATACCCAGTTTGCGGACCGTCAAGCGACCTTCCAATCAATGCTTCCAGGTTCGCTTTACCGCGTTCGTATTTGGTGCGATCGTCGTTTACCGGCGAAGCTTCGGCACCCGTTTCATCAATGATGCCTTTGGTTTTTCGTTCGTCGAGCACTTCCATAAACGTTTGCAATCCACGGATGCTGCGCGGAAATCCGCAATACGCATACAAATGCACAATTGCTTCTTTTATTTCATTGATGGTTAATCCCGCGTCCAAGCCATCGTTCAGCGCTGGTTTCAGTTTTTCAAGTTCGCCAACTGCAGTGTAGGCTGCAATGGGGATAATACTTTGTTGTCTGGCACTTAGATTTTTATCTGATGCTGAAAGCTCCTGTGCATAAAGACTTCCGGTCAGGCAGCAAAAAACAGTCAGAAATGTAAGTATTTGTATTCCATTATTCTTCATCTTCATTTTTTTAATTTTCATTTATAAAAAACTTCTCATTTTAAAAATTTAACAAGAAAAGGAATCACCCTGTTTCTCACCTCGTCCGAATCAAACATTTCTCCAAAATGAGGGGCATCCTCAACGATTATGAGTTCATTTGGAACACCTTCCACGTTCAACCAGGCACTCAGTAACCGGGATTGTTTTGGCGACACCAATTCATCTTTTTCGCCATGAATGATTAAAAATGGCGGGTCAGTTTTATCAACGTAAGTAACAGGGCTGGCAACTTTGGCCAAATCGGGTCGCTTTAGCGGAGCTGCACCTATTAACAGCGCTTCAGGAGATTTTTCATCATCGGCTCCAGGAAACATTATCAATTCTGAAGGTCCGTAAAAATCGACTACAGCATTAAAAGTAAATGATTTGCTTGTTCCGGGCATAAAAAATGCTTCAATATTGTTGTTTTTCGACAATCCGGCAAGTGATGCAAGGTGTCCGCCGGCAGAAAATCCCATCAATGCAAAACGTTTTTTGTCGATGCCATATTTTTCTGCATTATCGTACAAAAATGAAATGGCACGGTTACAGTCCTGTATCTGGGCCGGAAAAACAGCTTCAGTACTGAACCGGTAATCAATGGATGCCAGCGCAAAACCGCTGCTTATAATTTCTGCCACCGTTTTTTTCATGTAACCCATATCAGCGTATTTATCGTTGCTCAACCAGCCACCACCATGTATGAAAATCACCAACGGGATTTTGCCTTCTGTTTGCGACGGTATATAAATATCAAGCAGGTGTTTGGGGTGGTTGTCGTTATTGTACTTGATATTCCCATGCAATACTGTTCCCTCGGGAAAAATGTCCATTACAGGGTTGGTTTGAGCAATACCCCGGTGTGTAAATGCACAAAGAAGAAGGAAAAACAGAATGCTTATTTTATTCATATTGATCATATTATTTACTCCTTTCAGCTTTAAAGATGGACACGTAGAATTAAAAATACGAAAATAATCACTTTAAACAAAAGGAAACCAAGGATAGCCTGCCAAATGTCCATTTGTTCAATGAGCTATCGGATGCCAGTCTGGCTATTTTATGCCATAAACCAACAACACATTTCCATGTCTCAGATACATATTTCCTTCATACAAATAAGGATGTGACCAGTGCGGGCCTGTTCCTTTTTCAATCTGAAATGAGCTTACAAGCTTAAAACCAGATGGATCAGGTTCAACAAGACCTACATTTCCTCTTTTCTCATCATAAACATACAGCATACCATCAGCGTACACCATTTGTCCTTTTGAGTTCCATTCCTCATCGTACATTACTTTGCCGGTATTCCAGTTCAGGCATGCCCAGTTCCCGTTGCCATTGTTTATCCAGTACGATCCAAACAGGTAGCCATCATGCTCGATAAGTCCATGGTGGTGATTATCTAGTACATCATTGCTATATACTTCTTCCAGGGAGCTTACCTCATCGTTAACTTTGAGCATTTTTGCCGGATAGTTATATCCAATTGACAGAAAAATCATGTTGCCTTTAACCACCGGAGAATTGGCCCAAATCATTCCGTTGGGCTGCCATTTCCATAAGGAAGAGTCGAAATATTTGTAGGAAGCTTTGATGTCACCATTCTCCGGATCAACAATGAACAGGTCGCTGGCAGAAGCGCCCAATATATACTCTTTGTTGTTAAAGGAATGAAGAATGGGCGATACATAAGATCGCTGCCCTCCTGTGCTGGGTGTTTTCCAGATTTCTTTACCGGTTATTTTATCAAAAGCGACAAAAGTTGTCAGGGCACCGGCAGGAGAGCAAATGACCTTATTGCCAACAATCAAGGGAGATTCGGCTACTCCCCAATTATGCCAATCGGTCTGATAATCTTCATCTACATTGATTTTCCAGTTGATCTTACCACTTTCGGCATTCAGGCAGACCAGTTCCCCCATTCCGCTCATAATATATATCCGGTCCCCTTCAATAGCAGGAGTGACACGTGTATTCGGAGTGCCCTGATTCCATGACCTTCCATAGGCTACCTGCCAAAGCTGATTGCCTTCAAAGTCAATGCAAGTTAAATGATCCATGTCGTCAATTTTTCCAGAAGCGTAAATGTACTTTCCATTTGAAATAACGGAGGAATATCCTTCACCAATGCCTTCAAATTCCAGGAGTAGTTGCGGACCGCTTTCCGGCCACTTTTTTAGCAGGTCGCTTTCGGGAAACTTGCCATCCCTGTTTGGACCACGAAATTGATAAATCTGAGCATTGGTCGAGAATACTACTAAAACCATGATGTGAATAAACAGTATTTTTTTCATAGAGTTTTTTTTTAAACTTAATTTATAAGAACTAATATGCACAAAGAAACCATTCCAGGAATTGGTATTTTCAATAGTTTAAATTCCACGCGACTGTAAACGTGTTTTATATTTTTCAGCAGCTTTTTCAATTACATCCAGTCTTGCTTTTCGGGGATCGGGTTTGGCTACCGGATTTCCATCCAACTCAATATCGAGAATTTTTTCTTTTTGAGTATCGTAAAGCGGCCAATCAGGTAGTTTCTCACCATTCGGATCGCCAGTTTTAGCAAAATTTGCCCAGTAGCTGTTCATTATGTGCGCTAACTTTTCTTCTTCCGGTGTTGGCTCTGCTGCTCCCCAGCGCGAATTTAGCGTACCAAATACATACGAAACATCAGATCCGTGGCCGGCGCCAAACCGCGCCCTCTCCCTCATCGCAGGAGGAACATAACCAAAATGGAACATATAGGCCGGTTCTCCGCTGTCGGTAAAAATTCCAGCAGTGTACCTCGCCGGTTCGCCCCACACCCAGTCGGTGTTGAATTTTGTAATTACCTCGGCGAATTCTTTGTCGCCATTCGGATCATAGGCGGCTTTTGCCTCATCTTCCAGTTCCCCGAAAAGTGAAAACAATTCTTCTTTCGAGCTGCTGTTATTCACAAAACTTCCACCTATTTCTGCACTGCAATTTCCGATCATGAGCGGAACATCGGCCTGCCGGCCTGCTTTGTAGGCACTCTCAGAAGTTTCCACCACCAGTTTTCCGTCGAGAATCGGGCCGGAATAAGTACGCGGACCTCCCTGTCCATCCGTTTCCTGGCCTCCGTCCACAATCTCTTCCACACGCATGGCGCGAAGTTTTGCCAGTGCTGCGGCATCAGTTCCTTCAATCCCCTTTTTGCGGGCAAAATTTATCCCGATGGTTTCA
>CAZCPH010000157.1:0-2142 GCA_964500105.1 uncultured Mariniphaga sp.
GGTACGGCAACCAACGACTGGCAATGGAACCCGGGGAAATGGGATTATAAAGATCCTGCAACCTATTTTGGTATTGTTGGCGGAGGATTAGCAGGAGGTTTGGGAGCCCAGTGGATGTTTGGCCCGGGAGGGGTATTGGCCGGGGGTACGGCAGTCGATGTCTCTGTTGGGCTTACAGCTAACAATGCAGGGGCTGCTTTCGCCAATTTTAGTTTTGGGGAAGGCGCCGGCCTGGTCTTTGAAGGATTGGGTTATGCTACTATTGCGGGAGGGGGAGCTTACCTGACAGCCCAGGCGCTCAATAGTCTATTTGATGGCAATACCCCGCCATCTACAGACCAAACGGTAATTAGCGAGCTCAATAATGTAAGGCAGGCTTATGGGAATGCTTGGTATGCCAACTCAGGTGAGATCGGCCCTGAATTCTCCGGTAGTTTTGGTGATTGGGCAAATAAGATTAACCATTTAGGTCAGCGTAAATGGACAGACCCTGAATCCGGAATGAGCTACTATATTAATGATGGTGGTGAAATTACAGGAATTTATCCGATTACAGGAATGGCTCCAACTTCGGGATTTGCGAAAGGATCAAAATTTTATATTCAGCTCACAAAACAGTTGTCTAAAGATGGCTCCAAAAGTGTAATAAGATCTTACAATTCCATACAACGAAGATTATTAGAGCATCAAAGTAAGCTGCCCCATTTGAGATACAAGAGTTCGGTTGAAAGAGAGATAAGAACTTTCCAAGAACAATTAAAAATACTTAAAGAATTTATGAAAAATCATGGAATACAATATTAAAAATCATCATGAATTATTTTATACTATTTTAAAAAGTATAAAAATAAAATCAGAGGAAGAACTAGATTCATACGTACATGCTTTAATTGATATTGACGAATCTTTAGTCAAAATTAATTCTCTTGTTGACGAAATAATTAAAAATGAGAAAAATACTGATTTAATAAGAGAAAAATTATGGGACATAAGAGAGGAATTTCGACATATTGAATACCATATAAACGATGCTAAATTATCTGAATGATAATTCCCGCTGGCGCGGGTCTGTGACCCGTGCCTTGCTTTGCAAAAATAAAATTATTTGCCCGTAAGGGCCAGTGTTAAACTAAAATAACAATTATTATGGCCATTAAATTTAAAGTGATTGAAAGAGGCCAGCCCGGTGTTCCCGGGGGTGGCGAAAAAAAGTTTTATGCCAGTGCGGTAATGGCAGGCGAACTGAGCCTTGCCGAACTGACAAAAGCAATTGAGAAAAGCATGAAGGAATAGCTCAACGGTTTCCTGCGCAGGGAAATTTTTTCTCTGCGCAGGAAATTTCAAACGGATGCGCAAGGAAAAAAATCGGATAAGCAGAAAATTACTTTTAAGTATGGAACAGAAAAATTTTCACTCTTTTACCTCCGATAGTATTGCAAAAATTATATTGTAAAACATATTGTAATATCCGGTGGCATTTTCTAATTTAGGCACCTGAAAAAACAATTTAAATCGACATTAAAACAGTTTAAAAACCGAATGCACAGGTCTGTGAAGACCTGTGAAAAGTAAAAAAAATGAAACCAGGATCACATTTACAATAAGGCCGGTAGAATTCCGGTTCTACCCTAATTTATCATTTAATGCACATGGATAAAGATTCAGTAAATTCCTGCATTCCGTTTTGCAGGTATAAAATAAGAATGTTTGCGTTAATTGTTCTGTTTAATTTGCCGTTCCTGCTAAAAGCACAGGATATAATAACACTTCGTAACGGGGAAAAAATCGAATGTAAAATAACAAAAGTGGACAGTACGGCTGTTTTTTACGATTTTTTCAAAGGAGACCGTAAATTGTCGAGTTTTACAGCGCTTACCGATGTTCAAAAATACCAGTTAAGTAAACAAGAAGCCGGCAGTGCAAAAGACACGTTACAGGGTTATGCGGCAGAAACCGTAGTTGTAGATACATCGAAATATGTAAAGGAAACGCAAAAGTGGGTTAACCTGTTAACCTATTCCCAACGATTCGGTGTACATGCCAAAGGATGGTCGGTGCAATATTACGGGTACAATTTCAGAAATACCGCAAAGTGGTTTATTCCCGTGGTCTTTGGGTTTGAAAGTTTCGATATCGATCCCG
>CAZCPH010000157.1:2152-7434 GCA_964500105.1 uncultured Mariniphaga sp.
GCTACTTTGCCGAATCCGGTTACAACTACGCAAATATCAGTTATCTGAATGCGGGAATAAGCCCTTTTTATAAAATGAATGACTTTTTATTTCTGAATTTGGGAGTACAATTAATAGTTGGGGAAGAAGAATTACAGGATTCGGGCGGAAAGGAAAGTAACCGCAGCCTGTTTGGGATATCGCCTTCACAGGGGTTCTATTTTATTCCCGAATCGAAGGCAGGGCTGGCCCTTGGTATTTCGGTGTATGAAAAATTAATGAGTTCGAAGGTTTACAAAAACGATATTGGAGTAAAGCTCGAGTTGGGTATAAAATTTTAAACGTTTACATAAATAATTCAATGATGAAGAAGATAATTTTTTTATGGCCGCTTTTTCTGATTGGCTGTACAGTCAGTCAGAAAATTGTTTACAAAACCGACAACATTACGTTGGATGAACCTGTAAAAACCATTCCCGCAAAGGTTGAAATACGGATACTGGAAGATAACAGGGCAAATAACGAAGAAAACGGTTTGTTGTTTGAAAATCCCCGGCAGATTAAACGCGACAAAAAGACAGTTTGCATCAATTCGGAAAAACATTATGCAAAAGACACTGTGGTTACCCAGGTTACCAAATTGATGGTCGAGCATTTTAATCAGGCCAAATTATTTGAGCACGCCTATTATAACCGGGATAACCAGAGCGATTACTATTTAACCGGAACCCTGGAACGTTTTTACGGGGAACAACAGTTTTCAACCGGGGCTGCAGTGGGAGCACAATTTGGGCTTATTGGCGCACTGGCAACTGCCGGCATAAAAACACCGGGGGAAATAATAATTGAACTTTCCGAAATTAAACTTTTCAAAAAGGACGGAACGCTGGTTAAAGATTTTGGAACTTTTTACAAGGAATATACCGATGAATTTAAAGCCGATGCGGCCTGCTGGTGTATTTACCGGAATTCCAATGAGATGCTGAAAGATTTTAATACGCATTTAATTGAGAAAATCAGGAACGAGATGGCTGCAGTACCCATCGCCGGGAAGTAGTGCTATCTTCCGGTCAGTTACTTACTTTCAGTGCATCTTTAATTTGGTCGAACACATTTTCATCCTGATTTCCAGCATCCTTTGAATCAACCCAGTTTTGAATAAACGGGAAAATGGAAGGAGCCAGCTTTCGAACGGGTTCATAAAAGCGCGATTCAGTTTTGGCTTCCTGTGAAAGGATTTCCACATCTTTGTCAATTTTGTTGAAAACGAGCAAAATGATACTCAAAACCAGTGCCGAGCGCAATATGCCAAAAACAAGTCCGGCAGTTTTGTTTAGTAAACCAAGCTGCGCGACTTCGATAAACTTGTTAACGGCACTGCCCACAATGTGTACCAGAATAACGATAACAATAAAGGTTACAATAAAAGAAATGATGTTTAGGTATTCGGTTTCCAGGTTGAAGTTTTCGGTTAGAAAATTTGTAGTGATGTACGAAAATTCGATGGCCCCCCATATTCCGAGAACCAGTGCCGCAAGCGATGCCAGTTCTGATATCAGTCCTTTGCGAAAGCCGCTGATGGCTGCAAAAAGCAGTAATAATCCGATGATGATGTCGATGTAATTCATTTTTTAATCAGAATAGCTGTGAATGGTGTAAAAGTAGGAATTATTTCAGAAAAATGAAGTTTGAACCAATCCCGTTTATTACTTTTGGGCAAAGTTTGAAAATAAAGTATGAAGTTTGATATTAATCAGAAGATATTTGCTGACTTTGAAGCATTTGAATCCACCCTCAGGCAGTGGAGAACCAACGGCGAAAAAATAGTGTTTACCAACGGGTGTTTCGATATTATTCATCACGGACATGTGGATTCGCTGATGAAATCGTCGGAATACGGAACCCGCCTGATTGTGGGCCTGAATTCCGATGAATCGGTGAGGCAATTAAAAGGGAAGGGGCGTCCGGTACTGAACGTGGAAGCCCGCGCCAATATGCTGGCTGCCTTTGTATTTGTTGATGCAGTTATTATTTTCAATGAAGAAACCCCGGCAGAACTTATTTCCCGGATACTTCCCGATGTTTTGTTAAAAGGGAAAGAATATGAATTGCATGAAATTGCCGGACATGAAACAGTTTTGGAGCACGGCGGAATTGTGGAAACCCTCGACCTGGTTACAGGAATTTCAACCTCAGAGCTGATTGACAGAATTAAAAATCTGGATTGATGGCCCAGACAAAAACGGTTTACATTTGCCAGAATTGCGGCACCCAATCCCCCAAATGGATGGGAAAATGTCCTTCGTGCGGCGGATGGAATACGTTTGTTGAGGAAATAGTTGAAAAGAAAAAGTCAGGACCTGCTATTGCTGCCAATTTAGCTTCAAACCAGCCACTTACTCTGGAAAACATCACCACCGAAAAAATGGAGCGGATTAACGTCGGCATTGCCGAGTTCGATCGCGTGCTGGGAGGTGGAATTGTTCCGGGTTCCATTGTTCTGCTGGGTGGTGAACCGGGTATCGGAAAATCGACACTGGTTTTGCAAATGGCGTTGGGGCTGAAAGACAAAAAAATATTATACGTTTCAGGCGAAGAAAGCCTTCAACAAATAAAACTGCGGGCAGGCCGGTTGGGTATGAAGGGCAGCAACTGCCTGTTTTTGAGTGAAACTTCATTGGAAAATGTGCTTGCACAAACCGGACAGGTGAATCCGCATCTGTTGATTATCGATTCCATTCAAACTTTATCCACCGAAACCATCGAATCTTCGCCCGGTTCGGTAACACAGGTGCGCGAGTGTACATCGGCCATTCTGAAATTTGCCAAGCAAAACCACATTGCAGTTATTTTAATCGGGCACATCAACAAGGAAGGTAGTCTGGCCGGGCCAAACGTGCTGGAACATATTGTGGATTCGGTGCTTCAGTTTGAAGGCGACACCAACTATTTGTACCGTATTTTACGCGCCAGCAAAAACCGTTTTGGTTCCACCAACGAACTGGGCATTTTTGAAATGCGTGGCGACGGGCTGCGCGAAATTTTGAATCCTTCAGAACAACTTATCTCCAAGGTGAGCGACGACGTAAGCGGAACTGCGGTGGCTGCAACCATTGAGGGAATTCGACCGTTTCTGATTGAAATTCAGGCGCTGGTGAGTTCAGCTGCCTATGGAACTCCACAACGTTCTTCCACGGGTTTCGACCTGCGCCGGCTGAATATGTTGCTGGCGGTTCTCGAAAAACGGGCTGGCTTTAAACTGCTTACCAAAGATGTTTTCCTGAACATTGCCGGCGGTTTGCGTATTAACGATCCGGCTACCGATTTGGCGGTAATTTGCTCCATCCTTTCTTCGAATATCGACATTGCCATCGACCATAAAGTTTGTTTCGCCGGAGAAGTAGGTTTAACCGGAGAAATCCGCGGAGTGAACCGCATCGAACAGCGCATTGCAGAAGCGGCCAAGCTTGGATTCAAAAAAATATTTATTCCCAAACTGAACAAGGGTTTCGATGCTTCCAAGTTTTCTATTGAACTGGAAAAAGTGTCGCGTGTGGAGGAGGTTTTCAGAAAAATTTTCGGATAAAGAATGGAATTTAGTGAACTGATAAAACAGCGACAAAGTGTAAGGAAATATCAGAGTATTCCGGTTGAACGCGAAAAAATTGAAAAGCTTATTGAAGCGGTTCATTTGGCGCCGTCGGCTTGCAATTCACAACCCTGGAAACTGATTGTTGTGGATGAGCCGGGTTTGAAAAACGAAGTGGCAAAAGCTACTTTCAGTAAAACCATCTCGTTTAACAAATTTGCAGTTGAAGCTCCGGTTATTGCTGTTTTGGTAATGGAAAAAGCCAAACTGATTGCTCAGATTGGCGGATTGGTTAAAAATCAGGAATACATTCAGTATGATATTGGTATTGCGGCAGCCCATTTTTGTTTACAGGCAGCCGATTTAGGTTTGGGAACCTGCATTATTGGCTGGTTCGATGAAAAGAAAATTCAGCAACTGCTTCATATTCCGAAAAAGCGGAAAGTCGGATTGCTGATTACGTTGGGTTATCCGCCTGAGGATTATAAGAAGCGTAAAAAAATCCGCAAACCTCTCGATGAATTTTGCGGATTTAATTCCTATTGAACTTTTTTTACGAAAAAAACTGTCTGAGGTAATTCCGGCTGGTCAGAATAGCCGCTTCGATGTCTTTTTCTGAGCCTTCATAGGCTTTGTCTTCTACTTCGATACACACCGGGCCACGATATTTTACAGAAGTGAGTGCCGAAAAAAATCCGCGCCAGTTTACATCGCCCAACCCGGGAATTTTTGGTGAGTGGTAGTCAAGCGGATAAGCCATAATGCCCACTTCGTTCAGCTTTTCAGGATAAACTTTCACGTCTTTCGCATGAACATGGAAAAGTTTGTCTTTGAAATCGTAAATGGGTTTCACTTCGTCCATTTGCATCCACACCAGGTGCGACGGGTCGTAATTTAGTCCGAACGCTTCACTGGGAATAATTTCGAATAACTTGCGCCAGATGGCTGGTGTGGTGGCCAGGTTTTTCCCGCCGGGCCATTCGTCGCGGGTAAACAGCATTGGGCAGTTTTCAATCCCTATTTTTACGTTGTTTTCTTCGGCCACTTTTACAATACCGGGCCAAACATCCGCAAATTTTTTCAGGTTGTCTTCCACACTTTTTGCCGGGTCGCGGCCAACAAACGTATTTACCACGCCAATACCCAGTTTTGACGCCGTTCGGATTACCTTTTTAATGTGTTCAATGTACACTTCGGCTTGTTGTAAATCCGGGTCGAGCGGGTTCGGATAGTAACCCAGCCCTGAGATATAGACATTGTTTAATCCCAGAATATTTTGAATCCGGGCTACATCTTCATCCCCCGTTTCATCCACATTAATATGGGTAACTCCTGCATACCGGCGCTCGGCTTTTCCAACCGGCCAGCACATGATTTCCACACATTTAAAGTGGTTTTTTGAGGCAAATTCAATCACCTCCTCAAAACTTTTTTCGGCCAGAATGGCGCTAACGAAACCTAGATCTAACATATCTCTGTAGTTTTATAAGTTGTTTTTTGTGATTTCCCAGTATCCTCCTTTAGCAGGGCCAATTCTTTTTAATTTACCTTCTTTTTTAAGAAATGCTAAATTTTTTTCTATTGCTCTTTGAGATAAATCCAACTCCTGAGCAAGTTCCCTCGCTGAGATAAATTTATTATCAGAAATGATTTTTAAAATTTTCTCCGAACTTTTCTCCGAACTTTTCTCCGAACTTTTCTCCGAACTTTTCTC
>CAZCPH010000158.1:0-7387 GCA_964500105.1 uncultured Mariniphaga sp.
TCAGTAATTCTTGGCCCGTGTGCCGGTGGTGCAGTGTATTCCCCCGCCCTCACCGACTTTGTATTTGTGGTGGAAAACATTTCCAAAATGTTTATCACCGGACCAAGTGTAATCAAGTCGGTTTTAGGTGAAGAAATATCAATGGAAGAGTTAGGTGGTGCACGAGTACATGCCGAACTTACCGGAAATGCCCACTTTTTTGCCACCAGCGAGCTGGAATGTTTCGAACAGATTAAAAAACTGATCAGTTACATTCCGCGCAATAACGACAGAAAAGCAATGCCGTTCCCACCCAAACCACCAAAAAAGGGAAAGAAAATTGAAGACATTGTTCCGGCAGACCCACGCATTCCTTATGACATGCGTGATATCATCAAAACAATAACTGACAACTCCGAGTTCTTCGAAGTAATGGAACACTTTGCACCAAACATCATTATCGGGTTTGGCCGTATGGAAGGCGATACTGTTGGGTTTGTCGCCAATCAGCCCATGGTTTTGGCCGGAGTGCTCGACACCGACAGTTCAGACAAAGCTGCCCGGTTCATTCGTTACTGCGATGCGTTCAACATTCCGATTGTTACTCTGGAAGACTTGCCGGGTTACCTGCCGGGAGTTGATCAGGAACATGCAGGAGTAATCCGCCATGGTGCAAAAATTCTCTATGCCTACAGTGAAGCAACCGTACCAAAAGTGACTGTAATTCTAAGAAAAGCTTATGGTGGTGGTTACATTGCCATGAATTCCCGACACCTGCGTGCCGATTTTGTTTTTGCATGGCCAACAGCAGAAATTGCCGTTATGGGACCCGAAGGTGCAGCCAACATCGTTTTCCGCAAAGAAATTTCAGAAGCTGAAAATCCGGAAGAAGTCAGACTGCAAAAAATTCAGGAATACAAGGACAAATTCGCCAACCCCTATGTTGCTGCAGCCCAGGGATATATTGACGAGGTAATTGAACCACGCGATACCAGAGGCAGAATTTTACATGCACTGCAGGTTTCAGAAAACAAGAGCGTGTTCCTTCCCAATAAAAAACATGGAATTCCACCGTTTTAAACAAAAAAGGTATGACAAAAGAAAAAGAAAAGGAAAAAGAGATGAAAACACTGGTGGTTCAGGGTGCTGTTTATCAAACAACCTATACCTGGAAGTTTGAAAACCGGGTGAACTGGGAAGCCCCAAACCCCAATCATATTTACTCATTTATACCTGGTACAATCATCGACATTTTTGTAAAACCAAAAGAAAAGGTAAAAGAAGGTGAAACCCTGCTTTTGCTGGAAGCGATGAAAATGCAAAATCAGGTGAGAATGCCTTTTGACGGTGAAATTGTAAAAATTCATGTAAAGAAAGATGAAATTATTCCGAAAAAACATATGATGCTGGAAATAAAACCGGCACGGCTCAGAAGATAGTTTGCATTTGACCATACAGATGAAGAACCGCATTTAAAACATGCGGTTTTTTTTGCTTTTAATCGTAAATTTATTCGGTAAAAACTAAAAATGAGATTTCCGGCTATTTTAATTTTCCTGAGTATAACCCTGGAAGTATTTGCCGAACCTGATGTTTGCCGCAAATCGACCGAAGGCACCAATTTCTGGTTTGGTTTTATGGAAAGCCGGGTTCATCAGGAGGATCACTTTCTTGAACTGACCGTAACAGCCAAACAATCAACAACATTTAATATTTTCACCGGCCCCGGAGAAACACCTTTCAATGGTACGTATTCCGTTGGTGCGAACTCCTCTGTCCAGATTGAAATTCCCTGGGAAATGGTTGAAGCAACAGGTTCAGAAGAGATTCAGGACAAAGGCATACACCTTGTTTCGGAAAAGCCGGTGAATGTTTATGCACTGAACTGGAGCCTGAACTCGGCCGATGTTGCCGTAATTTACCCCGTTGGAAGTTTAGGCACAGAATATTTTGCCATGTGTTATTATCCTGATATAGATTACGGGCCTGCACAAAACGGCCGGAACAGCGAGTTTCTGGTTGTGGCCACAGAAGACGGCACTTCGGTGGAAATTACTCCCTCCCGTGTTACAGACAAAAAAAATCCGAAAGATTCCACTTTTACTGTAATCCTGAATAAAGGACAGGTTTTTCAGGTGCAGTCTGAAAATATCCCCGGCTCACACCTCGAAGGACAGGGAGACCTCACCGGAAGCTATATTTCGGCCAGTAAACCGGTGGCATTTTACTCAGGTTCTTTAAGTACCCGTGTGCCCAAAGGCAAATGCTGCTGGGATCACCTGTACGAACAAATTCCGCCCCTTCATTCGTGGGGGATGGAATACTATCTTGTTCCGCTAAAAACCCGTCAACAGGACAGGTACAGAATTATGGCGTCACAAAACAATACAACTATTCTGATTACGGGTAATTCGCCCGTGGCTTTGCAAAAAGGCGAATTTGAGGAACTGGTGGTCTATCACAACGACCCCAAACGGGTGGTGGCCGACAAACCGGTATTAATTGCCCAGTTCAGCCAGTCGCGCGACGTGGACAGTACTTACACCGGAGGCGATGGCGATCCGTTTATGATCATTCTGAGTCCGGTCAACCAGTCAATCAACGAAGTTACATTTGTGGCATACGAATCACCAGACATTGATTATCAGAACTATGAGGGAATTACAAAATATTTCGTAAATATTGTCACTCCCGTCAGCGAAGTTGAAAACATGATGCTGAATAACCAACCGGTAGTCAACGAGTTCAGACCCCTGCCGGGCAACTCGTATGCCTATGCTCAGATAAAAATTGATGCAGGCACCAACCACATCAAAAACACAAATGAAGATGCAGGATTTCTCGCCTATACCTATGGTTTTGGCGGCGTTGAATCGTTTGGCTATGGCGTTGGATTCAATCTCGACTTAACACTTGATCTGGGTGAAAGCATCGAATTTCTGAAAGACACTCTGTTGCTTTGCAAAGGCGATACTTTAACCCTTGATGCCGGCTATTATTTTGACACCTATCTTTGGAATTCAGGCGAAACAACACAAACAATCAACGTTTTTGAAGAAGGATGGAGAAGTGTTAAAACTACCACAAACGACGGTTGTTTTCTGGAAGACTCTGTTTACATTCACCAGAGCAAGCCTTTTGTTCAATTCGACACGAATTACCTGGAAGAATGTATGCCTTACGAAATAGAACTCGATGCAAAAGATGGCTACAGTAATTATTTATGGCAGAACGAACCGGGAGATACACTTTCAACAGCGCAACATTATACCGCAAACAAAACAGGCAAATACAGCATTTCTGTTTTCGACCATTACAATTGCGCTGCCAGCGATACCTTTGAGCTCATTATTTTTCCGGTTCCTGAAATTGAATTTTTAGGTTCTTCCCAAATTTGCGGTAAAAAAACAGCAACGATTTCTGTTGCTGCGTCAGGAGCTCCCGAATCTGTCTGGAATTATGAAGGCGGAGTGAACTGGAAAACCAATAAACCTGCTGATCTTTCTTTCAAAAACACAACCAACACAACTGCTGAAATTGAAGTAAATAAATGGGCCGATTATGAAGTTTATTTTCAACTGAAAACCATTGACGGTTGTGAAAAAACAGACACTTTTTTTATTCGGTTCCACCCGGTCCCCGAGGCTGATTTTTCGCTTGACAATGATCAAAAATGCGAAGGATACAGTCAAATCCTTGCGTTTACGGGCACTGCCACCGACAGTGCCACTTTTCACTGGGATTTGAACGGCTGCCAGTTTCTCGATACGTTGGGTTGGCAAAACTACCTGGTTTCTGTTGGTGCTTTTCTGAATGATCCTCCACAAATTTCACTTTATATTGATGACAACGGCTGTTTTAGCGATACGATTACCCAATTTGTTGGCGCACAACCCAACTTTACCATGGAAGCAGATAAAACACGTGGTTGTGATAGCCTGCAGGTAAATTTTTCAAGCAGAATGTTAACTCCCGATCAGGTCAATTTCAGGTGGGAATTCAGCGACGGTCAGATTTCAACAGATCAAAACCTGCCAAGATTCTACGAAGAACCCGGTTTTTACGATGTTAAACTTACCATTACAAATCCGGTCACACAATGCACCAACAGCTTTGCCATCGACAGCATGATTAAAGTTTTTCCAACACCGGTAGCCAAAATTGAAGCCGATCCTGATTTTTGTTATCCGGAAACAGGTGAACTGATTTATCCGGCCAATATTGATTCATCGTTTTGCCATTGGGAATTTGATGGAATGCAACAAACCGGAACGGGAAATGATACCATATCCGTTATTTTTGATGCCCCAACCGCAATGGTCAGACTTGTGGTAGATGAATTTGGCTGTTTTAGTGACCCGGTTGACATGCAATTAAAACGAAAACCGCTTTTCGACTTCTTCACCGAAAACCAAAAAGGTTGTTTACCGTTCGAAACTGAAATTTTTGCAGAAACTCCGGATAATAATGTTGATTTCTTTTGGATTTCCGACACTCTCCCTTTTCCCGAAGGCAACTCAAAATATTTTTCGGCCATGGAACCCGGTGAGTTTTCCGTTGGGCTAATTGCAGTTTCCAATGAAACAGGTTGCTCCGACACGCTCATCAAAACAAACTGGCTGCAGATTCACCCCAGGCCTTTGGCTGATTTTCGCGTAAACTACCCGGTGGCAATGGTTGAAAATGCCGAAATTTCGTACAGAAACTGGTCGGAAGGCGCTGAAAATTATTTTTGGGATTTTGGGGATAGTGCCATTTCTGATGATGAACATCCCATCCATACTTTTACAGAACCGGGCGAATATATTTCGCAGCTAATCGCAGAATCTTTGCACGGTTGCACCGACACATCAACAATGCTCATTACAATTCTTCCTTCAACTGTTTATTCGCCAAATGCTTTTCGACCCGACAGCCCAATTGAGGAAAACCGCACATTTATGCCCGTATATGCAGGAGCTGATCCAACCCGTTTCAACCTTGAAATTTACGACCGGCGGGGACAATTGGTATTCGATTCCCAATCGCCAGAAGAACCCTGGGATGGCAATCTCCCCAGTGGGAAACCGGCTGCCATGGGAAATTATATCTGGATTGCTTCCTATTTTGATGTTCAGGGAGTTCAACAGAAACAAAAAGGTCAGGTTTTGTTAATCCGGTAGATGGTTACTGAAATCCGGAGTCATCTTCAAAAGCATTGTAAAACGGCAAATGGCGGGCCTTTTCCAATTGCTGCAGTAAAAAAACCAGGCTGATTTCGCTGGTTCCGCCAACATTTCCCCAAAGTCCGGAAACTGCAATATCATAAGAGTAGTTAATTTGCCATCTGCTTTTGGTAAAACCGGCGAGCAAAATCAATGCATCATACCGAAGACCAAAATTCTGTCTAAACCAGATCCCTGCAGTTAATCCGCTTTGAGTGGCAAACAAACCATAATTCATTTGCCCAAAACCCTGCTGGTGCTGCATAATAATTTGAGGAGAAATATCGAATTTTTTTCGGTGATGGCCATAAAAAAAAACTGGTAACCGGGCGCCAAAATGAGCTGTATATTTTCTGTGCAACACGTCAGCACCCGTTGTTCCCGGGTAAAAAGTCCGATTGGGCTCTGCCAGGTGATGAACAGCCAAACCGCCAAATATTTTCTGATTGTAAAGAATAACTCCCGTTGAAAAGTCGAAAAACGAATAGTTGGGATCGGTAAGAAACTCCATCTCCCTCGAAATGCCATGGTTCCCGTAAAATGGATCCAGGTTATCGGGAAAAACCAGCTTGTCTGGCCGAAGACTGTTTTGGTGAAAACCAGCCTGAATGGCACCCTGCAAGCGGTAACTTTCGCTTAGTTTCACAAAAACCGAATAAACGGCGTTCAACTGCAACGACTGCAAACTACCCGCAGCCTGTGAATCATTCAGAACAAAAAAACCCAACCCTCCCTGTAATTTTTTTACCGGAAAATCGAAAGCCAGGCTGTAGGTATTGAAAGCGGCACTGAAATTTTGCCACTGATTGCGGTACTGAACTGCAGCCCTTCCTACCCCCAAAGAGCCTGCAAAAGCTGGATTCAGGTATAGCGGATTGGAGTAAAACTGCGAAAAAGCAACATCCTGCGCCCGGATATCAAACCCGGAAATGAGCAGGAGAAAAACAAATCCGATTGCTATTTCAGTTTTCAGCTTTATCATCCACAATTCTTATTTCTTTAAAATTAATGCATTTTGAGCAATTTTACTCACGAAAAAAGGCTGTTGTTTCCAACAGCCTTCAAAAATCCAACTAAACTAATCGCGTTATAACTTTTCCTTCTCTCTGTTAATTCCAGTACATTTCATTTGTCATCCAGCTCTCAAGCATAAGTCTGCCTTCTGAATCCTGAGAAGTGTAATCAAAAACTGCCAGCCCCCATTTGTTTTTATCCAACATCCAGGCTTCCAGGGTAAGGTTTTCGTCCTGGTCGGCTTCTACCACAAATGTATTTTCAGCAGCAAACCAGTAATTTTCACTTACCATCCAGTTTTCAACTTCAAGTTTGGGTTCAACAGCATTTTCAAGGCTTGAGACAGCATTCCATTCTGTTCCTTCAGCTTCAACATTTCCGCTTAAAATAAATACGAATAGAAATGTGGCTAAAATAATCTGATTTAATTGAGTTTTCCGTGTTTTCATTGTTTTCTGTTTTAATTGTCTGTTTTCTAAATTTGTTTCAATAAGATAGACTGTTTAACGGCACAAAGGTTACATTTCCATTTGTTAAAAAATATGGAAAGTATGTAAGTGTGTGCAAAAATTCGGCGAATGGTGGATTTTACCGGCTAAATAAAATACTTCGAGGTATTATTTTTTCAAAATCAGCCGGCAATTGGCGAAAAAGCCCGAAAACAGCCGAACCGCTGCCCGACATGGAAGCGTATTCGGCACCCAGTTCAAAGAGCTTTTCCTTCCATTTTTCAATTTCAGGAAAACGGGGAAAAACGCTTCTTTCAAAATCATTCACAACCAATTCCTTCCACTCAGCAACAGGCAGCTGGCTAAGTCTTTCAAGCTGAAACCCTGGTTTGGAAGGAACAATATTTTTGTAGGCTGCGGCTGTGTTTACCGAAACATCTGGTTTCAGAATAACAATTCTATAGTCTGAAAGGTCGATTTTTACCGGTGAAAGCCGGTCGCCAATGCCGGTGGCAAAAGCGGGCTGGTTTTCGATAAAAAACGGGCAGTCGGCCCCAAGTTTGGTTGCGAATTTTTTAAGCTGTTCTTTATTTAAGCCAAGCTGAAAAAAAAGATTCACCATTTTCAGCGTGAAAGCAGCGTCTGAAGAGCCGCCCCCCAACCCAGCGCCTGTTGGTATTACCTTATGCAGATGAAACTGAACCTCGGGCAAGTTAAACTCATTTTTGAGTAACCTGAATG
>CAZCPH010000159.1:0-3261 GCA_964500105.1 uncultured Mariniphaga sp.
TATGCCATTGTTTCCTGTTTTAAATGTTTTCTTTCATGTACTTTGTAAGAATTTCCCGCACTTTTTCCGGCGTTACTTCGGTATAAACGTCGTCGTTAATAAGCATTGCCGGTGCTTTGTGACACCATCCCAGACAGTTGGTTTCAAGCAGGGTGAACTTTTTGTCGGGAGTGGTTTCACCGGTTTTGATTTTCAGCATGTCCTGAATGGCAAACAACAGTTGGTTTTTCCCTTTCATGGCGCAGGTAATGGTTTTACATATTCTGATGATGTATTTTCCTGCGGGTTTTGTTTCCAGGAACGAATAGAACGTAGCTGTTCCAAAAACTTCGGCTGCAGGAATGTCCATTTCGCGGGCAATTTCTATCATTGAGTACTCCGAAAGGTATTTTTCTTTCAGAACTACTCCCTGCATCACAGGCAACAGGTTTTCGCGATGCCGCCCATATTGGTCGGCCAGGTCTTTAATTAAAGATTGGATGGGATTCATAGGTAAAATTTAAGTTATAAAATCGTTTTTTTTGTTTATATTTATATACCTTATTCAGGTAGATTTAGCTGTAATTTTATTACAACTAAAACACCTATAAAAATAAGCAGATGATTGAATAAAAACGAGGATATTTTAGTGTAACATCCCTGTTTTTCAACATGATTTTGCATGTGTTACGTAGATTAATTTTAAATAAGAGTGAAATTATGATTTTTATCAAAGAACCGAAACAATAATTTGGTGCAGTTTTTGAAAAAAGATTTGAAATAGAAGCAACCTTTTTAGCCATGAGGTTGTCTTGATTTCGGAAGCCATTACAATTTAATAAACAAGATTCAGAAAAGTTATGAAAACAATGTTCGTGTTATTCGTTTTTGGGACGTTATTAACGTTTCCCGGTGTTGTTCAGGCACAACTTTTATCCCTCTCGGGTTATGTAAAAAATTTTATCACAGGTGAACCCATCGAGAATGCTGCCATTTATGAGGCAACGTCAGGTATTGGAACCATCACAAACAGTGACGGTTACTACAAACTGCTTTTACAAAAAGGAGAACAGAAACTGAAAATTACCAGCGCAGGTAGCGAGAGTTATAACTCAACTTTCATTATGGCATCAGATACCATTGTTTCTGTTGAACTAAAGCCACAAAATTTTTCTGAAAACAGTGTTGTTGCAGGCAATAAACTGAAGAAAGATTCAGCATCTGAACAGGAAAAAAGCGCAATTCCGCGAAGAAAGAAGCAATGAGAAATCAGTTTTTTCTGAAATTCTTGTTCTCAAAACCATAAAATTATTCTCATTTTGATTTTTTTCTGATCGGGAAGATAAAAAAGTTACCTGTTGTTTATTACCTGTGTAATGGTTACCCCAAGACTTTTGTCGGGACGCGGAATCTGTATCAGGTCACTTAAAGTCGGCACCAAATCTATAGCATTGTATTTTTCAGTAATCAGTTGCGGTTGGATACCTGCACCATAAAACACCAGCGGAATATGAGACTGGTCGGTAAAATTTACTTTTTTAAACTTATAGGAAGGTTGCCAGCCTTCCTTCAGCAGGTACAGAAAATCGCCTGAACGGTCTTTGGCATACGACTTATACAACGTGGCCAGAAGTCCGTTTGTAGAACTTCCCTGCTCAAGCTGGTTCGCTGTCATCGACAACTGAACACCTTCGAACTGGTTGATGAAATTTGAGGCTTCTTCCCTGATTTCATTGAGATCAATTTTGTTTTTCTTGATTAAATCGTGGTTTAAATAAACCTGAAGGTCATTGTAAAATTCAATCCAGTTTCCTTCGCCATATGTTACATTTAAATACGAAGTGAGCAGTGCAAGTGAACTTTCAGGCGAAAAATGATTTACCGGCAGGTTGAATTCTTCCTTCAGGTAGTCAACCGGATAAGATGCAGATGTATTTGCTGTAAGAAAAAAGAGTACGTTTTGCCGGGCCAAAAGAGCCGTTTTCATAATCCATAGACGAAAAGACAAACGTTACAAAATCTGTATGTTCATCTTCGCCAATTTGTTCATTTTCGAACAACTGTATGGCGAAGTTTTTAACGATTTCGTTGGCATAAGGCGTTGTTTTAACCGGAGTGAGCTGCTCTGCTTTGCGGGTGTAACGGCCAATGGTGTGCGGAAACGTGTTCCAGGTGTCGAAATATCCTTTTTCAAACAGGTAGGTGTCGGGAAGGCTTTCGGTGTATTCCTTTTCGGGCAATAGCGTTACCCAGTTTTGGTAGCTGAACCTTTCGCCGTAGTTTTCTACATTAAAATCGCGCACCCAATCCGGAAATGTGCTGATGTAGAACGAACTGGAAATCATTCTGCCGTTTTCGGTATCAAACCAGTAGGCTCCGTCGGCAGCATGGCCGGCGGCAAAAATGGCTGATTCGCGGTTCATGGCCGCACTGAAAACCAAAGATTTTCCCTGCGAAAATATTTTCAGGTTGTCGGTTATGGTATTTGAAAGCAGTTTTTTTGGCGAAGCATTTCCGTTTTTCGAATCGGAACCTACGGTAAAGTAGTAATCATCTGTCGTGCTTTCCGTTTCCCTGCTGCGTAACCGGTCGTACCAGGTTTTTCCGGTAATTCCGTGAATAGACGGATCAACACCGGTAAAAAGCGTTGCCGTTCCGCTGGCATAGTTGTGGTAATGCAAATTTAAGTTGACGTTGGAGCAAACAGCGCCTCCTGAATAGAGCTTTTTAAAACCATCGGGCTGAAATTTATTCCAGTAGCGCTGAACGTAATCCGGGCGCATATTTTCAATCACCAACCCAATGACTACTTTTGGTTTTTTATCGAAAACATTAAAGGTCTGCGAAGGTTGTGCAGCACCCGAAAGTGCATAAAAAAGAGAAAGTATAATGGTGAAAATTCGGTTCATAATGCATTATTTTGGCCGCCTAAAGTAACAAAGTCTTGTCTTAATTCAAACAAACGAAACAGCCTCCAAAATATTTTTGTGTATTTTTAAGGCCAATTTAAACTTAAAAACCAAAAGAGATGAGAAGAAATCTTGCAACTGTTCTTTCCCTGTTTTTTGCATTGACTGTTTTTTCGCAGGAGTTGTCTTTCCGGATGGAAGAACTTACCGCACCTGACTTTGTAAAAGCCGTTGAAAAGAGTGATAAAACCTGTATCATTCCCATTGGTGTTTTTGAAAAGCACGGGCCGCAATTGCCGCTCGGAACCGATTTATACATGGCTCGTGAATATTCCCTTCGTGCAGCCGAACAGGAATATACGGTGGTTTTTCC
>CAZCPH010000159.1:3271-7341 GCA_964500105.1 uncultured Mariniphaga sp.
TTCCGTGGTATTATTTCAGCCAGATTAATGAAGCGCGTCACCAGCCAGGAACCATTTCCTACAGCCCGGAGTTGATTTGGAAAGTGCTGCAGGAAACACTGGACGAACTCAGTCGCAATGGTTTTGAGAAAATAATTTTGGTTAACGGACACGGCGGAAACAATGCCTTTCTGAACTATTTTGGAATGGCGCAGTTGTCGGAGCCACGCGACTATACGCTTTACTGGTTTAGGCCTGAGCGGAGCCGCGAGGTACGTGAAAAAGCTGAATCACTTACACAGCCTGATCGACTTGATTCCCATGCAGGAAACAGCGAAACATCGATGATGGAAGCTGCACAGCCCGGTGTTACGCATTCTGAACGCTCCGGACAGCAGTCGGGCGGGGATCAGGAACGAATGAAGCATTTGGAATATGTTTACACCGGAATCTGGTGGTATGCCAGTTTTCCGAACCATTACGGCGGCGACGGCTCCAAAGCAAATGCCGAAGCTGGTGAGTTACTGATTAACGAAACGGTTGAACAACTGGTGAAAATGATTCGCCAGGTGAAAGCAGATGAGGTAGTTCCTGAGCTGCAAAAACAGTTTTTCGAAGAATCGGAAAATCCGCTCAAAACGAAACAATAGTTTTTTTACAGAGTTTGTGGTTTATTCTTCCACATATTCCAGAATATCACCCGGTTGACATTCCAGCGCTTCGCAAATTGCTTCGAGCGTACTGAAACGTATAGCTTTTGCTTTACCGGTTTTCAGAATAGACAGATTGGCCAGCGTAATGCTTACTTTTTCGGAAAGTTCGTTTAACGACATTTTCCGTTTGGCCATCATTACATCGAGATTTACAACTATGGGCATAATTATACGGTTAGGTCGTTTTCGGATTGAATTTCCACACCGCGCCTGAAAATTTGCGAAACTACAAACATGAGGGCGGCCATAAAAAGAAACTCGTTTGCATTCCAGTCGGTTTGAAATTGTTCTGCCATTTCTCCCAGCCAGCCGGCATAAGTGCTGCCCAAATATCCCAACATTGAAATGCTGAAAAGCAAATAGCTTATTTTTTCCAGTTTATGCGTAATCTCCACATTAAAAGGAGTTTCAATTTTTATGAGGGAGATAATGCGGGCAACCCTGTACCAAACATTGGCTTTCAAAATCAGAAGTGCCACCCAGGATGCAATTAACATGCTATATTTGAACACGCTGTGGTTTTTCAGTTCGAGCAAATCAGCTCCCATGTATAAGTTTTTGGCTGCCAGTGGTTGAAAAAAGCTTACCACATACGAAATAACATAAGCGCCTGCCTGTACTACAAAACCAAAAAATGCTATCCAGGCAATGATCTTCATCACGGTTAATACCTGCTCTGTTCTGGTTTGAAATTTGAATTCCATATTTATATACTTTTAAAATGATTGAATTGCAAATATCAATAAAAATTTATTGAAAAACAATAAATAAATAACTTTTTTCAATAAATAATTTTACTGAGATAACTTATTAAAAGTTTTCGGATAGTTCTCGATTCATTTCTATTTCAGACAAATTTATCTTTACTTTGCCGAAAATTTGAAAAGCATGGGAAAGAAGCGCGTGAATGTTGTGACGATGGGGTGTTCGAAAAACCTGGTGGATTCGGAGGTGTTGCTGAATCAGCTGCAAAGAGGAGAGTTTGAGGTGGTGCACGATTCCAGTGAGACCGGTTTTGATGCGGTTTTTGTGAATACCTGCGGATTTATTCACGATGCCAAGCAGGAATCCATCGACATGATTCTGGATTACGTGGACGCCAAAAAACGGGGCGATATTGGGAAATTGTATGTTATGGGCTGCCTCTCCGAACGTTATCAAAAAGATCTGGAAAAGGAAATCCCCGAAGTGGACCGCTATTTTGGCAAGTTCGATTTGAAAGCGATGGTGGATGAACTTCAGGTGAATTATTACCCCGAATATATTTATGAGCGGAAAATCACCACGCCTTCGCACTACGCTTATTTGAAAATTGCCGAAGGCTGCAACCGCTCGTGTGCGTTTTGCGCCATTCCCATGATGACCGGCCGTCATAAATCGCGTACCATTGAAAGTCTGGTGAAAGAAGCGCGTTACCTGGCCAAAAAGGGAGTGAAGGAAATTCTTTTAATTGCGCAGGAATTGTCATACTACGGAATTGATATTTACGGAAAAAACCGGTTGCCCGATTTAATAAACCAAATTTCTGAAATTGAAGGAATTGAATGGATTCGGTTACATTATTTATATCCTACCAAATTCCCGTACGAGATTTTACCGGTGATGCGCGAAAACCCGAAGGTGTGTAAATACCTCGATATGCCGTTGCAACATATTGCCAACCCGGTACTAAAAAATATGTTGCGCCATGTTACCCGCGAAGAAACTGAAGCATTAATTAAAAGGATAAAAGTAGAAGTGCCGGGCGTGATTTTACGCACCACAATGTTAGTGGGATTTCCGGGAGAAACGAAAGCTGATTTTGAAGAACTGAAACAGTTTATAACCGACACCAAATTTGAACGGCTGGGCGTTTTCACTTATTCGCATGAAGAAAATACCTACGCGGCCAAAAAATTTCAGGACGATATTTCCGAAGAGGTGAAACAGGCACGAGCCGATGAAATTATGGAGATTCAGCAGCAGATTTCAGCTGAACTGAACCGGCAAAAAATCGGGCAAACATACAAAGTAATTATCGACCGGAAAGAAGATGATTATTACGTGGGCCGAACCGAGTACGATTCACCCGAAGTGGACGGGGAAGTACTGATTTCTTCATCTTCAGAATTAAAAAAAGGCGAGTTTTACCATGTAAAAATCACCGGTGCCGAAGATTACGATTTGTATGGAGAGGTTGATATTATCTGATTGTCGATAGTTCAACCCACTCCGGGGTTGTGGCCTTACATCTTATTGCGTTCCCCGAGCTTCGCACTGCCTGTCCCGTTTCTACGGGAGGGCTATTATTGTTAATGTCCTTCGGACATTTTTTTATCCTGAGGACTCAGGATTTAACAATAATAGCCATGGGTAAAACCCGTGGTCTTTAAGCGTATATGAGAAGAACCCAGAAGTGGGTTCAACTTTTAATTTGCATATTTATAACTTCCCCATTTCCATTTCGTTTTGTTCTTTTCCCCAGTTGGGTGAAAGCGGAGTTGCCGGCTGAAATCGTTCAAATTTTTCTTTTGCCGTTTCAAAAATGGGTTTGGCCGCAGCCGGACCGCCACCAAACTCAGGAGGCATGTTTAACGTGGTGATAGCACGCAGAAAATACGGTCGCGGATTGTCGGGATTCAGCCGGGTTGCGTCATCCAGCGCCTGATAAACCTTACCCACATATTCCGGTCCGCGACTCATGGGGTCAACCATAATTCTTCCCGGGTATAAAAAGGCCTGCAGCGCAAAAAGTTCCGATTCTTCCGGGGCAATCTCAAAAGCTTTGTCAAGGAATTGCTGGGCTTTATCGAGAATTTGGTCTTTCTGTCCAGAATCTTCAATTTCAAAACTGTGGAGAATACCTGCATATGCCGTATAATATAATGGAAGCCATTCACCCGGATTGGCTGTACTGATTGTTTCAAAACTATTTACTGCTGAAATGTATTTATCCGGAATGGCAGAATTGTACAGCGATTCAATGGTTTTTTGCATGTCCTGTTGGTAAGTATTCTCCTGAGTTTGGCCATGAATGAAAAGGATTGAAAAGAGGATAGAAAATATTGCTTTCATGATTTGAATTTTTGGTTTTCGATTTCCTGTTTTTTGTCAATTGAAGATAGTCAAGTTAGGATTTTTTCTGGAAAATTCCAAAGAAAAGTTTGATGTGCTGGAATCCGGTTTTGTTGATAATTAGAATTTTTTTACTTCCGCCGGAAATTGAATCTTCCCTGGCTTGGCAATCCAGGAAATGGTCAATTTTCATGGATTTCCTGATGTGAATTTTCTGCCGGAAGATCAGTATTTCAGAATTTCCGGTTTCCCAAATTATAAACAATTGACAACTGCTGCGACTGGTCCAAATCATTCCAGTTGATGAGGTGAAATGACAGGTTA
>CAZCPH010000160.1:0-7333 GCA_964500105.1 uncultured Mariniphaga sp.
CAACGCTGCAACTTTGCCGGTAAAAGGCAGATTGAGTTGATTTTTTCCCAACAAACAAAAAACCGGAATCAAGAGTAGAACTGTTGATTCCGGTTTACATGAATTGTATCTGTTTTTTTATCAGTCAATATCTTTTTCAATCCAGCCCGAACGGTCAGGCGGTATGGGTGCATTTACCTTTTTCACCGGATTTTCTTCCAGTTGTTTAAGCAGCACTTCTACTGCTTTTTCGATGGTTGGATCCTGACCTTTGGCCAGTTGTTCCGGGCGGTCAACTACTTCAATGTCAGGATAAACACCAATTCCTTCAATAATCCACTCTTCGTTTTCGTCGTAAACGCCAAACCGCGGAACCGAAATGCTGCCGCCGTCAACCAATGATGCGTTGCCCGAAATACCAATCAGTCCGCCCCAGGTGCGGGTTCCGATAAGTGTTCCCAGTCCTTTTTTCTTGAAATAGTACGGAAATGCATCACCACCGGATGATGAGTAGCCATTGGTAAGCATCACTTTCGGACCGTCGTGGGCAACTCCCGGTGTACGCATCGGATTAAGTCCGGCCCGCTGCCAGTAACTCAGGGTTTTGCGGTCGAGCAGGTCGGCCATCCGGTCCGGGATAAAACCTCCGCCGTTGTACCGGTCGTCAATAATCAGCGCTTCCTTGTCGTGATATGCATACAGACCGCGGTGCAGTTCGCGGTTGCCTTCAACGGCCGTATTGGGCACGTGAATGTAACCAATTCGTCCGTTGGAGAGTTTTTCCACCAGTTCGCGACGTTGGTTTACCCAGGTAAGGTACATCAGTTCCAGTTCGCTTTTGATGGGTTCTATTACCGAAGTTCGCGGATTGCTTCCATCAGCATTTGCAGAAACGGTAATTTCGGTGCGTTTTCCTGCAAGATTTTCCAGATAAAGGTAAGGGTTCTCACCGGCTGAAATTTCTTTTCCGTTTACTGAAATCAGGTAATCGCCTTCTTTTACATCCACACCAGGCATGGTTAACGGCGAGCGGCGCGATTCGTTCCAGTTTTCGCTTTGGTAAATTTCTGCTATTCTGAATTTTTTTGCTTTATTGTCTGGCTCGAGCCGGGCTCCCAAAAGTCCGCCATCGATGCGTTTAACATTTTCAAAATCACCCCAGTTCACGTACGCGTGTCCGGCGTTGGCTTCCGAAACCATTTCATTCAGAATGTGGTCGAGATCTGCCCGGTGGCCCACATAAGGCAGCCATTCGCTGTAACCGTCTTTGACTTCTTTCCAGTCCAATCCGTGCAGGTTTTCCACATAAAAATAATCCCTGAAAATGCGCCAGCCGTCATTGAAAATCTGTTCCCATTCTTTTACCGGGTCAATTTTCATTTCCAGGTTGTCGAGGTTCAGTTTACCGTCGTCCGGTTTTGCTCCCGGTTTGATGGCCGTAATGCCGTAATCATTTCCGGAACGGTACAGCATCATTTTCTTATCTGCCGAAACCTGAACCTGCGAAACTTTGTCCATAATTTCCTCGCTCTTCTCTTTTGAAATATCGTACTTTTCGAGTTTCCCGCCATTAAGGTAAAGCAAACCGCCTTCAACCGGAATGAGGTTGCGGTAGCTTCCTGTTGTTGAAGATATTGCAATGATCCGGTGATTGATTCCTTGAACATCAATTTTTACCGAAATTTCTTCGTCTTTTTTGTCAGTTTCTTTACCGTTTTCGCTTTTCTTTTCTTCTGAATAGCCTTCTTTTACGGGTTCCACATCGTTTTTATCCTTGAACAACTCCGGCCCGTCGGTTTTCAGAATCATGGCATAAATCCGTGTGGCATTGTCGTATATGTAGTTGAATTCAAAACTCGAAAAATTAAGGTTGAAGTCGCGGTTTGAAAGGAAGAAAATGTAGTTTCCATCGGTTGAAAACACCGGAGAAAAGTCGCTGAAAGTGTGGTCAGTCAGTTGGTATGATTTTGCTTCCGGAATGTTATACACCCAAACTGCCGGCTGGCCGTTGGAAGATTCTTTGGAGTAGGTAATCCATTTGGAATCGGGTGAAAACGAATAATCCCTGATTTCGGAATCTTCGGCTTTATCCACTATGATTTCCTTTTTTGTGGCAACTTCAATCAGTTTCAGGTTCAGTGTCCGGTCGAAATACACCAGGTATTTGCTGTCGGGCGACCAGTCGCTGCTGTATTTCCAGGCCGATGAGCCGGAAGTGAGCTGAACCGGTTTTGCTCCTTTTTTATTTTCCAGAAGGTAAATTTCGTATTCGCCGGTGGCATCGGAATAATAGGCAATGTACTTACCGTCTGGCGACCAGCTGGGATAAATCTCCCGTACACCCTGCGTTTGCGTCAGGTTTTCGATGGACCCGTTTTCCGCCGGAACCGAAAAAATATCACCCCGTGCATCGAACAGTGCGCGTTTGCCGGTGGGGGAGATGGTGTAACTGTGAACGTGGTCTTTTATATTTTTAAAATACGAAACCAGATTCGGATTGTCGAAATGAATGTTTACCGTAATTTTTTCGCTTTCACCGGTTTCCATGTTCAGTTTATACAGGTAACCATCGTTTTCAAAAACCAGCTGGCCATTTTGCCCTGAGGGCCACAACACATCCAGTTCAGAAAAATGCGTGAGTTGTTCGGTTGTTTTGGTTTGTGTATCGTAACTGTAAATATTTAGTTTCAAATCGCGGTCTGATGCAAAAAATATTTTATTGCCATACCACACTGGCCACTGGTCGCTGCCGGCAAAGTCTGTAATTTGTTCCGAAGTATTGTTTTCCAGGTCGTAAATCCATAAATCAGTCGCACGTCCTCCTTTGTAACGTTTCCAGGTACGGAATTCGCGGTCAACCGGTGTGAAGCAGATTTTTCCGGCATCGGGCGAAAATGTGGCCATTCCGCCGTTAACAATGGGCAATGGTTTTTCAAAACCACCATCAATGCTAACGGTAAAATATTTTCCGTTGCGGTCGCCAAACTCGGTGCGGTTGGAACGGAACAGGATGTTTTTGCTGTCGGGCGTCCAGCCCAGTACCACGTTATCCCATCCCCCGCGCGGAGGCATTACTCCTACTGAGTTGTACCAGGTCAGTTGTTTTGGAACACCGCCTTCCGACGGAATTACAAACACCTGACGGTTTCCGGCATATTCACCTGAAAAGGCAATCCATTTGCCGTCGGGCGAAATTTTGGGGAACAATTCCATCCCTTCGTGGGAAGTCATACGGCGGGCATCGCCGCCACTGGAATTTACAGTCCAGATATCACCGGCATACACAAATGCAACAAGATTTCCGTTAATGTCAGGGAACCGCATGAGTCGTGAATCGTTAATTGCTTTTACGGGAAATGTTAAGCCTGCTATTAAAAAAGCTGCAACAATTAAATTTCTTATGTTTCGCATGGAATAAAATTTTAAGTCAATTATAATTTGGAGGCCGAATATACAAATTCGGGGAGTGAATGAAAAATACATTTGTCAGGAAAGCAGGGATATTGATTTTTAAGTTTTATCTTTTTTAAAGGCACTGAAATACTCACCTATTGAATTCACATAAGTTTCATAAGCCGCCAGTCCTGTTTCGGTTATTTTACAGGTTGTAAGCGGGTAATTTCCCCTGAATGATTTTTTTATCTGAATGTAATTTGCTTCGCTCAGCTTTTTTAACTGAAAACTCAGGTTCCCTTTGGTAGTGTTGATGTTTTCAAGTAAAAAAGCAAACTCCGCAGATTCAACTGTAACCAAAACAGACATAATAGCCAGCCTAACCTGAGAATGAAGCAAAGGATCCAAATCTTTGAACGTCATTTTTTATTTCTTTTTGCATAAAGCAGATGACCGGGAATTACGAATGCAATTAGCCAGGCAATGGCTTCAAACAACAACTGGGTCTGCAATTCGAAATAAGACGCTGCCAGTGCCAGAAGCCCAAAAATTATTCCTCCGGCAATGATGAGTTTGTACCGTAAAATACCTCCGGTAACCGTTACAGCAAAAGCAATTAACACCATAATAATGGGATGTTGCAATTCAAAATTTATACTGTGCAGTACATTCATTTGAATCAGGTTCACCAACACCATGCTCGCAAACAACGAAATCCAGACGTATCGTAACGAAACGCCAATATAGGTTTGTGCTTTTTTCCGTTGCTTCAGAATATAATACAAGGTAAAAATGAGACCTGAAACTGGCAGAATTACTCTTAACCCGTGCACCAGATCCATCGTTTTATGCGACAATAAAATTTTACCAGGGAGATAATTCAAAACGAGATAGTTAATGAAAAATATCCATCCCCACACAATAAACAGGATTCCATCATTTTTTAATTTATTTCTGGAAACCTGAATCATTTCCCGAATTACGTTTAGTGATTGGGTTTCATCCAGATACTCTTCGTTTTTAATTAATGTTTTCATTGTTTTTTTAGTTTAATTTACAAAACAAGTTTGTAACACAAACCTAATGTATTTTTATGAAATACACAATGATTTCAGATGCAATTTTTGGGGGTGGTGAATAAAAAACGGGAAAAGCATTTGCCCTTCCCGTTTTATATTTTCAGTTAAAATGAAATTTATACGTTGTAAGTAGATGATGCTGTATCTCCGCCGCGGCCGGTCCAGTTGGTGTGGAAGAATTCGCCGCGCGGTTTGTCGGTGCGCTCGTAGGTATGTGCACCGAAATAGTCGCGTTGTGCCTGCAACAGGTTAGCGGGCAAACGCTCAGTACGGAATCCGTCGAAATAGCAAAGCGCCGAGGTAATTGCCGGTACAGGAATTCCGTTTGATAATGCCGTTGCACTTACCCTGCGCCAGCCTTCCTGAGCGTTTTCAACCTTTTCTTTGAAGAATGGGTCGAGCAACAGGTTGGGCAGTTCCGGATTTTTTTCAAAAGCTTTTTTGATATCTCCCAAAAATGCCGAACGAATAATACATCCGCCGCGCCACATCAGGGCGATGCCGCCATAATTCAGGTTCCATCCGTATTCCTTCGCAGCCTCCATCATCAGATTGTAACCTTGTGCATAAGAAATAATTTTTGCTCCGTAAAGAGCCATTTTCAGGTCATCGAGGAATTGCTGACGGTCGCCATCAAATTTTGGTTTTGGCCCGTTAATTACTTTTGAAGCCTGCACACGCAAATCTTTTTGTGCCGACAAACAACGGGAGAATACCGATTCGCCGATGAGCGTCAGCGGAATTCCCAGGTCGAGCGCCGAAATACCGGTCCATTTTCCGGTTCCTTTCTGGCCTGCGGTGTCCAGAATGAAGTCAACGGTTTCTTCGCCGTTTTCATCTTTGTACCCCAGAATATCGCGGGTAATTTCAATGAGGTAGCTGTCGAGTTCTTCTTCGTTCCATTTTTTGAACACTTCGTGCATCTCATCGTTGCTCATGCCCAGCAGGTCTTTCATCAACTGGTAAGCTTCGGTAATAATCTGCATATCGCCATACTCAATGCCGTTGTGTACCATTTTAACGAAGTGACCGGCACCGCCTTCACCCACCCAATCGCAGCAGGCTTCGCCGTTTTCCACTTTGGCGGAAATGCTTTGGAAGATTTCCTTTACATGCGGCCATGCTTCCGGTGAACCACCCGGCATAATCGACGGGCCTGTTAACGCACCTTCTTCACCACCCGAAACGCCGGTTCCGATGTAGAGGAACCCTTTACTTTCAACGTATTTTGTGCGGCGGATGGTGTCAGGAAAGTGTGAGTTTCCGCCATCGATGATGATGTCTCCGGGCTCCAGATGAGGCATAATTAATTCGATGAAATCGTCCACCGGTTTGCCGGCTTTCACAAGCATCATTACTTTGCGCGGCTTTTCGAGTGAAGCCACCAACTCTTCAATGGAATGCGCGCCAATGAAGTTTTTACCGGCACCTCGTCCGTTAACAAACTTATCTACTTTTTCGACTGTCCGGTTAAACACTGCAACGGTGTAACCTTTACTTTCCATGTTCAGCACAAGGTTTTCGCCCATCACGGCGAGGCCAATGAGGCCAATGTCTGCTAATTTTTTCATATTCATTATTTTATTTGTAATTTTTGAATTGTAAACTGTCATTCCTGCGAAGGCAGGAATCTTATCCATATCTGCAGCCAAATCCCGCCATTCAGGATTTACCTTATTTATTAACTCATTTTTCCATTCCCGTTTCCACTTTTTAAGTCTTTTTTCTCTTTTAATAGCATCGTTAATATATCTGAAGTGTTCAATATATACCAGTTTATCAGTATTGTATCTCGTTGCAAATCCCTTGTTTGCTCTGTTTTTATGTTCTTCCAGTCGTCTTTTTAAATTATTGGTCACTCCAATGTAAAGAACTTTATTCCATTTATTTGTGAGAATGTAAACGTAAAAGTTAAAATTTTTCATCGTGCCAATTTGATGAGTTTCCCGCTTTCGCGGGAATGACAACTACTCTGAAATAAAAAATCCTAATTTTAGTAACTTTAGCTTCATTGTCTCTTTCATATTCTTCATTTTTATCGTATAAGAATCAAATTCCCTCCGCACCGGATAATCGCCACGCAGTTTTTCAAAGAGTTGCGGGTTTTCCCGGAGGGCTTCGTCATCGTTTTCAATGTCATACGTTGAAAGAATGGCTTCTGCCAGAATGGAATATTCCCGTCGCTGGTTGCCGTCAATTTCTATTGTTGTTTTTTCCGGAAGCTCCACGTTTTCTGGTTCCCAGTTGTCGATGCCCAAATTGAAGAACCTGCTGATGGCCTGCACGCTCATTTTAGTACCGTTGGCTTTTCCGTCTTTGGAATAGCCTGCTATGTGCGGTGTTCCGTAGTCGGCCATTTCCAGCAACTCCAGGTCGATGTCGGGTTCATTTTCCCAGCAATCGGCGATAAACCCCGAAATTGCTCCTGTTTGCAGCGCTTTTTTTGTGGCTTTTGTATCAAAAACTTCACCCCGGCAGGAATTGATGAGCAGCGGCTTTTTCTTTAGGTTTTGAATGAATTTCTCATCGACCATGTGAAATGTAGTGTCGTCACCTTTTATATTTAAAGGAACATGAAACGTGATAATATCAGCTTCATTCTGAATTTTTTCAAGGGAAACAAATTGTTCGGGTCCTTCAACCCGTTCGCGCGGCGGGTCGTTCAGTAATACCTTCATGCCAATGGTTTCACAGAGCCTGGCTACTTTTGAACCCACATGCCCAACGCCAACAATACCGATAGTTTTTTCTTTCAAATCGAATCGTTTTTTCATGGAGTAAGAAAACAGCGCAGAGGCAATGTACTGGTTTACGCTTTCGGCATTACAGCCTGGTGCGTTTGTCCATTCGATGCCTGCTTGTTTGCAGAATTCTGTGTCGAT
>CAZCPH010000161.1:0-7333 GCA_964500105.1 uncultured Mariniphaga sp.
TTATAACCGACCCGCCGCGTGCGGGTATGCATGCAGATGTGGTAAAAAGCATTATTTCAATTTTACCGGGAAAAATTGTGTATGTAAGCTGCAATCCAGCCACACAAGCCCGTGACATTGCTTTGCTGAACGAATATTACAAAACGACCAGAGTGCAGCCTGTTGATATGTTCCCGCACACCCACCATGTTGAAAATGTTGTTCTCCTGGAAAAACGAAAACAATAAAGAGTTCGCACAAACAGCTGTGTTTTAATCAATAAAAAACGGTGACCAGATTTGGCCACCGTTTTTCATATGTCTTTTATAAAAATTATCCGAGATACGTTTTCAGGAGTTTACTTCTTGAAGTATGTCTCAGCCTCCGAATTGCTTTTTCTTTAATCTGGCGCACACGCTCGCGGGTCAGGCCAAAACGTTCGCCAATTTCTTCCAGCGTCATTTCCTGGCAGCCTATACCAAAAAACAAGCGGATAATGTCAGCTTCCCTTTCGGTTAAAGTTGCCAAAGCGCGATGGATTTCACGTGCCAGCGATTCCTGAATCAAAGTGCGGTCGGCATTTGGTGAATCGTTATTAACCAGCACATCCAGCAGGCTGTTGTCTTCCCCGTCAACAAATGGAGCATCCACTGAAACATGTCTTCCGGAAACTCTTAATGTATCGGCAACCTTGTCTGCAGGCAATTCCAGCGAATCTGCCAACTCTTCGGGAGATGGCTTTCTTTCGTGCTCCTGTTCAAATTTTGAATAGGCTTTATTTATTTTATTGAGCGAACCTACCTGGTTAAGCGGCAAACGAACAATTCGTGATTGCTCGGCAAGCGCCTGTAAGATAGACTGCCTGATCCACCACACGGCATATGAAATAAATTTGAATCCTCGTGTTTCGTCAAACTTTTCAGCGGCTTTTATCAAACCAAGGTTTCCTTCATTAATCAAATCGGGAAGACTAAGTCCCTGGTTTTGATACTGCTTTGCCACAGAAACGACAAACCTGAGGTTTGCTCTTGTTAATTTCTCCAAAGCAGCCTGATCACCCTTTTTAATGCGCTGGGCCAATTCAACTTCTTCTTCAACTGTAATAAGCTCTTCTTTGCCAATTTCCTGCAAATACTTATCCAGTGAAGCACTTTCACGATTCGTGATAGATTTTGTGATCTTTAGCTGTCTCATAAACTCTCCTTAAAAAAACGTGCAAATATAGAACATTAATTATTAGCGAAAAAGGAGCAAACTTCTGTAAAAAGAAATTTTAATAGTTTGTTAAAGGTATTTTTTACAATAACTAATCTACTCCAAAAACAAAATATGCCAGTTCTCCATTGGGGTAAACTCCTTCTACCAAAACTCCTCCCCTCGCATTACCAATTTCTCTTTTAAAATCATTTACCTCATAAATGGGCTTTTTGTTCACATGGGTAATAATAAAGCCTTTGCTTAAACCGGCATCTTTAAGCTTACCCGTCTGTATATCAACTATTTTTATTCCATATTCAATATCCAGATTTTGTTTGTCGTTATTCCCAACAGTTTCAAAACTTGCGCCTAAAATTGTTGTGTTATCACGCACAATTTGCGTATCACCATGTTTATTACGCAAGGTCACTGTAAATTGTTTCCTGTCTCCGTTTCTTTTCACAACAATTTTCACATCGTCGCCCGGCCTGAAACGGCTAACCTTTTCCTGAAGTTCGGCTGATGAATTTACCGGACTTCCGGCAACACTCATAATTACATCACCTTCGCGCAGGCCCGCCTCCCGGGCTGCACCATTTTCTGCCACCCCGGCAACATAAACTCCTTCCACTTTGCCAAGACCCTTCTCCTCAGCCAAAGTGCCTGTTACATCCATAATGTTTACACCCAGCAATGCCCGCTGAACTTCACCAAACTCTTTCAGGTCTTCAACAACTTTTCGCACAATTGAAACCGGCACTGCAAACGAATATCCGGCATAAGAACCGGTTCTTGACGCAATTGCGGTGTTAATTCCCACAAGATTTCCCTGCTGATTAACCAACGCTCCCCCACTGTTTCCGGGATTCACTGCAGCATCGGTTTGAATAAATGATTCGATGGAATACTGGTCGGAATTTATTCCAAGATTACGCGCCCTTGCACTCACAATCCCGGCTGTAACGGTAGATGTCAGGTTAAATGGGTTTCCTACAGCAAGCACCCATTCGCCCAGCTTCAACGCATCCGAATCGCCATAGGTTAAGTAGGGTAAATCTTCTGCTTCAATTTTAAGTAAAGCCAAATCGGTTGACGGATCTGTTCCAACCATCCGGGCGTCGAACTCCTGTTTGTTATTTAAAATAACTTTTATTTCCTGTGCGCGCTCAATAACATGATTGTTGGTTACAATGAATCCATCATCCGATAGAATTACACCCGAACCAAATCCTGTGGCAATCTGAGGTTGTTGCGGACGAATTCCAAAAAATTCATCGAAAAACGGATTTCCGCTTGACCAACCACCACCACGGACAGAACGGGTGGCAATATGAACCACGGCATGAACCGAGTTTTCGGCAGCAAAAGTTAAGTCAGGCAGCTGCTGCTGGCTATTTGCAGGTAAATTTACAAAACTCATCGGACGCTGCTCTGTCACTGTAATAACCTGTGGCTTATTAAAAAATGAACTGTAAATCCACACGGCTAAAAACGCACTGGCCAAAACCAGCAAAAAAGTTAACGTATATCTTTTTGTATTTTTCATGGTTTAAAAATTAATGTTTTCAACGTGTTGAATATAACGCAAATAATCTGCCAGTGTTTTGAATTGATGTAAGCCTCTATTCTTATTTTGCATATTTTAACAACCAAAAGTCCATTTTGTTAAAAAAGGAAAATCAGACTTCACAGATATCTGTTATAATGTCAGCTACGACACTGTTTTATTTGTCTGGCACCACAAACCACTTCGAATCGAGTTCAACTGGTTTGTAACCAGCAATGTATTCCATTGCAGTTTTTGAATTCTCTGCAACAAAATAGAGTTCGCGGTAAATTTCCTTTGCAAATTTCCCGGTAAACGACATTTCAAACTGCTTAAAGAGGTACCGGTAAAAATCGCTGGTATTAATAAAAACTACAGGTTTATGATGATAGGAAAGCTGACGCAATGTCAAAACCTCTAAAATTTCTTCCAGAGTTCCGAAACCTCCAGGGAGGGCAATGAAAGCATCCGATATTTCCCGCATTTTTGCCTTTCGTTCCTGCATGTCGCTGGTGCTGATTACCTCGTGAGAATTGGAAGACGCAAGCGAGCGTTTTACAAACCTTTCAGGAATAATTCCAATGGTCTTTGCGCCTGCTTCCGATGCCGATACCGTAACCGCCTCCATCAATCCAACATTTGCTCCTCCGTTAACCAGCGTATGACCCTGTTCACCAATCAGTTTACCTAATTTCCGGGCTTCTTCAAAATAAACATCGGAAATGGCGTTGCTTGAAGAAGAAAAAACACAAATATTCATACGTTATTAAATTGAAAATCCGGGCGGTTAACCCGGATTTGTATATCATAAATTGAATGATCTTTAATCAGGCATCAATATTTGCATACGTTGCATGATCTTCAATAAACTTTCTCCGGGGTGGAACATCATCGCCCATAAGCATGGAAAAAATGTGATCTGCTTCCGCAGCATTTTCGATGGTCACCTGTTGTAATGTACGATTTTCAGGATTCATGGTTGTTTCCCACAATTGTTCGGCATTCATTTCACCCAAACCTTTGTAGCGCTGGGTGTGCAAATTGCTCTCAACACCATCTGCCCATTCTTCAATAATCTGTCTGCGTTGTTGCTCTGTCCAGGCGTAAGTTTCCTTTTTCCCTTTTCTGAGCAAATAAAGCGGTGGTGTGGCAATGTAAAGGTAACCTGCCTTTATGAGGTCTTGCATATACCTGAAAAAGAAAGTCATAATGAGTGTTGCAATGTGGCTTCCATCTACGTCGGCATCGGTCATGATAATGATTTTGTGATACCTCAGTTTTTCCATATTCAAAGCCTTTGAATCATCTTCGGTACCAATGGTAACACCCAAAGCTGTGAATATATTTTTGATTTCTTCGCTTTCAAAAACCTTATGCACCATGGCCTTTTCCACATTCAAAATTTTACCGCGCAACGGAAGAATGGCCTGAAATTTCCTGTCTCGGCCTTGTTTGGCTGTACCACCGGCCGAATCTCCCTCAACCAAAAACACTTCAGTGAGCGCAGGATCTTTTTCTGAACAGTCGCTTAACTTTCCTGGCAATCCACCGCCTGACAGTGCACTTTTCCGCTGCACCATTTCGCGGGCTTTTCGGGCTGCATGGCGCGCCTGAGCAGCTAATACAACTTTGTTCACAATAATTCTGGCCGATTTCGGATTCTCTTCCAGGTAAATTGAGAGCGCCTCACTAACTGCCTGATCAACAGCTAAACTAACTTCAGAGTTCCCCAGTTTTGTTTTTGTCTGACCTTCGAACTGAGGTTCTGCAACTTTTACTGAAATAACCGCAGTTAACCCCTCCCGAAAATCATCGCCACTGATGTCGAATTTGAGTTTCGACAACATACCCGAGGTCTCCGCATAATTTTTCAGTGTTCTGGTCAAACCGCGTCTGAACCCTGTCAGATGAGTACCACCTTCGATGGTATTGATATTGTTTACATACGAATGAATATTTTCAGAGAAAGTGGAATTGTACTGCATGGCAATCTCCACCGGAATATCATTCTTTTCAGTTACAATATGAATAATATCTGCTGTGAGCTTTACCCTTGTGTCATCAAGATAATTCACAAACTCTTTCAATCCTTCTTCCGAGTAAAATTCTTCAGACTTGAAGTTGCCTTCCTCATCTTTTTGTCTTTCATCAATTATAGAAAGGCGAATGCCGGCATTTAAAAAAGCCAGTTCGCGCAAGCGGGCAACCAAAGTTTCGTATTTGTAAACCGTGGTTTGAAATATGGTCTCATCGGGTTTAAAGGTTACATAAGTTCCGGTTTTTTTGGTTTCACCAACAACCTTAACGTTAGCTTTCGGCTTCCCAATAGAATATTCCTGAACCCAGATTTTTCCCTCACGATGTATTTCTGCTTTCAGGTATGACGATAGTGCATTCACGCAGGAAACACCAACGCCGTGCAAACCACCGGACACTTTGTACGAATCTTTATCGAACTTTCCACCTGCATGAAGCACGGTCATAACCACCTCCAGCGCAGATTTATTTTCTTTGGTATGATTTTCTGTGGGGATACCACGACCGTCGTCTCTTACGGTAACCGAATTATCTTCATGAATAACAACATCTATATTACTGCAATAACCTGCAAGCGCTTCATCAATTGAATTATCAACTACCTCGTAAACCAAATGGTGCAACCCCTTTTCATTGGTATCGCCAATGTACATCGAAGGTCTTTTTCTAACAGCTTCCAGGCCTTCGAGCACCTGAATACTTTGCGCAGAATAGTTTCCGTTACCTTCTGAGGGGTTCACTTTCTTTTCTATTTCACTCATATTTCTACTTTATTTCTCTATCTGTTTGTAAATTGTAATATTCTGATTGAATTCGGGATAAATACAACATTTCCTCCAACACAAAACAATCTTAAAATCAAACACTTAACTAAATATTCTGACATTTTTGAAAGTGTCGCGCAAATATAGCAAAATTAACTGAAGGAACAGGTGTTTCTGATTGAATTTAAACTCATTTTTTCAACAAGTTATTAACCTGAGAATGAGCACAAAAACACATGCAAACAGAATTTAAAAAAGTATTTTTTACTCGCATGAAAAAATCAGCCGGGAATGCTTCTAAAAAGCATAGCTCAAACCGCCCAGCAGATTGAAACTTTGCACCGGATAACCTAACCAACGCTGGTATTGCTGAAAGCCAAAATTGTTCAGCTGTGCAAACACAGAAAACTGATTGGTAATTTTGTAGGTGGCATTAAAATTCAGGTCGAAAACGGTAGACAGATTATATGACTCTTTTTGCAGCGTTGCATGTTGCAGCAGTTCGCTGTTTGTAAACGGACGTTCATCGGTGCCCGGAATTCCCATAATCAAAGCTTTTCGTTGTCCGGTAAAAAACATATCTGATGACAGACTAAGCTGGTCGGAAACCTGATATGCCAGGGATAGTTTGGCATCCCAGTCGGGTAAGTTCCAGGCTTCATCCAAAGTTTCCATCTTGTACACATAATAGTTTCCAGACAGCAACAAATTGACTTTATCGAACGCAGCATGAAATATCTCCAGATTGAATTTCAACCTGTCGAGGTTATCGTATAACACATCAAAATCATTGTCAGTATAGGAAGAAGAGAAGCTGGATTCGGAAAAACTTCCGTACCTGAACAGGTAATACAACGGCTGATCCTTAATCATGGAATAATCTACAGCCAATTTGAAATTGGTCTTTTTCGCCAGTTTTCCATCGAAACCTCCAAAAAACCGGAATTGCTCAAACGTATTTTTTACCAGGTGTTCCGGATCAACAAACGGATTTTCGTAGGCAATTTTTGAATAATTATTTTGAATCAGGTTTCCGTCGATTCCGGCAAAAATTCTGATAATTTCCTTCACCGGAACCAGGTTTGCCCTGATATTTGGAGCCAGTCTCACCATCATGTCAGTACTGCTGTCTATCACAATCCACGAGTTTACCCCCAGCTGAACATTGGCAACATCGCCACCAAGCAGATACGAAGGTTTTGCAGTTAACCAGGTTTGCGAGTTTTTCCCGGGAACAATCTGGTTTCGGCCGAAAGTCATCATGTAACGGTCCGAAATTTCACTGGCCTGAGTGTACGTAATTCCTGCTTCAAGAAATCCAGTTCCGTTATAAAACGGTTTTCTCACATCGGCCATAAATTCCCCAAAATGCTCACGCTGGCCTGTTTTTGTGCCAAAATAGTGGTACAAAAAATTGAAATCAAAAGTGAAATCGTTCTTTCGGGCTGCAGCGTTTTCAAGGTTTAGATTAAAACTTCCCTTTGAAAATGTTTGCCGGGCACCCAAGTAATTAAAGGCCTGATCCTCTTCCAAAAATGCTTCCGGAATTGGATTATGCGGATAACCATAATAGTTAAACCCGTTGTGATCGAATCCCAGGTTAACAGACAAAACTGAACTGCGAAACAGGTGTTTCAAAAAGATTTCGGCTTCGTTTTCTGAAAAAGGTGCATCAACCCGGTCATCGCCTTCAAGGGTCAGTTTTCCGTGAGACGATAAATGTCTGCCGTGCAATCCGAAGAGTGTATTGCGTGTACTCTCGCTGTTGAAAAAAAGTTCCGCATAAGGCTTGTTGTAATTGCCAATCCCG